>NZ_HF986207.1:2542-21405 GCF_000431435.1 Veillonella sp. CAG:933 | reverse complement strand
GATATCTTGTTGCTAAGAATTACAAAGTGTGTTGAACCCCATCAAGACTTCTACTATGCGTAAGAACAACATTCGCAAAACGAAGACTGACAAAGTCGACTCATACATCATTTGCAAAACTCTCATGATGCAAGAATCTCTCAGATTTGTGACCTTCTATGATCTTGATCTGATGGACTTAAAAGCCCTTGGACGATTCCGTCAGAAAACCATTAAGCAGCGAACCCGTCTAAAGATTCAGCTGACTTCTTACGTGGATGAGATATTCCCTGAATTGCAGTATTTCTTCAAATCAGGTCTGCATCAAAAATCTGTCTATGCGCTTCTAAAAGAAGCGCCAACACCGGAAGCTATCGCTTCTATGCATATGACTCATCTGGCTCATCTTCTCAAAGTGAACTCGCATGGACGCTTTAACAAAGAAATGGCTCAGCAGTTAAGAGTTCTCGCACAGAAGTCTGTCGGTGCCAGCGATAGTTCTCTATCTATCCAGGTAACTCACACAATTCAACAAATAGAGTTACTCGATAGCCAATTAGAAAGAGTTGAAGCTGAAATGACGGAAATCATGAAATTCAATGATTCTGTCATTATGACCATTCCTTGTATCGGATATATCAATGGAGGAATGATACTTGGCGAAATCGGTGATATCCACCGTTTCTCCAGCCCCAACAAGCTGCTTGCATATGCCGGTTTAGATCCTTCTGTCTATCAGTCAGGGAACTTTCAGACTAAAAAACAGAATGTCCAAACGTGGATCTAAAGTCCTTAGATATGCACTTGTTAATGCAGCTCTCAATGTTGTTAAAAACAATGCCACCTTCAAGGCTTACTACGAAGCCAAGATGGCTGAAGGTCGGACTCACTATAATGCCCTTGGACACTGTGCCGGCAAGCTCGTCAGAATCATTTGGAAAATGATGACTGACAACGTGGAATTTAATCTTGATTAAGAGGTCTGGATACCTACATCATAGATTTGTTTAAAAGCACCCACCAGGGAGCCTTATTAAGGTTACCCATTTTTACCACGAAAAGGATTTATTAATTTCCAGCTAATTTAAGCTTGACTTTTCATAGCTGGTCTCTTTTCTTAACTTTACCAAAAGAAACTGTAATGTTGAATTTCTGATACTGTTAACTCTGTCATTTTTATAGAGAAAAATAATAAATCGTATATAAAAATAATAAAGCATGAATCTCGATAATTAAAAAGGCAACGCTTATTATTTCTAGTATAATCCCAATTATGCATTTTTACGATATTTAGAAAATAAGGAATATATATAATCTGAAATACGTAAAAAAATGAATTTGCTCTTGTTACCGTTTTTATTGAATACGATAAAAGCGATACAAAAACTGCTGTTATAGCGAAAACAAATCCAAGCTTTTCAATATTTTTTTCTTTTAATTTTCCCCATGAATAATACACACAGTATATAATTGGAACATATCTAATAATTAATATTGGACTAAACGAATAAGCTGTAGATAATGTATATTTTGTATAATGATTAAATATACTTATATTTCCAACCAAATAATTATATAATGAGCCAACCCCCATCAAGCATCCAAATAAAAATAGTGCAAATAGTAAATACATTATCTTTGACACTCTCTTTAATTTATTAAATATGCTATATGCAAATAACGCCAAAAGGAAAAATAAACTTCCTGTATGCATAGTGATTGCTATAAATGCAATAATAATTGCTTGTATATTCTTTCCTTTCAATACTTTTCCAAAAGATAATATTGCAATATTTACTGCAAAAATCATTCTTATCAAATTAAAACTGTCAAAATATACAAAACACATATATCCCAATACGGCATATCCTACATTAATATAATTCTTGCTTTTCCAAATCGATATAAAAGCAAGTGTAATACCTGTAAATTTTATTATACCTAAAAATAAATCTGGATTAGAATTAAATTCTTTAAATATTAACCATAATATTTTAAATCCAGGTTCTGCATTGGTAAAGCTTAAAACATTTTCCCATTTTACATTCTTTAAAATATTTATATATGATATATAATCTGTTCCTATATGTGATCCTACTAAAAAAAAAGTTGCAATTGCCCATGAAAAATTAAAAAATATAATTCGGCTATGTGTAATAACTATACCCTTATATTTAATCCTTTTATTTGAAATCAATGCAAAAAAAAATGTCACTATTGTTATTGAAAAATATAAAATAATAGTTGTCATTTCACTATACACAACTTACCTCCACAATGATAGTATCAAATTCTGCCATTTTTCCACTATATTCTCAATACTATAATCCAATCTTACTTTTTGTCCATTATAACTTATTTTTTCAGATAAATCCTGATTATTTATGACTAACAATATAGCTTTAGCTAATGCTTCTTTATCTCTTATTGGAATTAATATTCCGTTATTATATGAAGAAATTAACGTCCGTGCGCCGCCTCCTCCATGATCAGTTGAAATAGTTGGAATTCCCAAAGCCATTGCTTCCATCAATGCATTAGGCATTCCCTCATAATCTGAAGACATTACATATACTGCTGCTTTTCTTATTTCGTTGAATAGATTGGAAATATGTCCTTTCAAGTGAATTTTTTTAGTCATTTTTATTTGTATTATATAGTTTTGAAGTTCTTGTTTACTATTTCCATCACCATATACATAGAGTTCATACCCCGGTATTTTGTCAACTATTGATGCAAAAGCATCAAACGCTAATGTATAATTTTTTTGCTTATTTAGACGTCCTACCATCACTATCTTTTTTTCACGTTTGCCTTTGTATACATCAGGTAAATTAGGATTAATCGGATTCGCTATAACAATTCCTTTTTTTGAAATAGGCCCTTTAAAATAATCTCGTATACTTTGTGTTTGAAATACAATTTTATCTGCTCTCGGATAAAGCAATTTTCTAGCCAAGCTTAAGCTTTTTCTAGTTTTACTTGGGTCATTTCGCTCACTGACAACTATTTTGCATTGCATTTTTGAACATGCTAATATTGTAACTAAATTTAATTCTGTGAGAAATGAAATTACCACATCTGGTCTTTTTTCTCTAACAATCTCTCTCAAAAATAAAACTCTTCCACAAAACAAATTTCCACAAACTCTTGATGCTTTACTACCATCAATATGATTAATATCCTTGTTAAGTTCATAATTACTTTTATATTCTCCAAAAGTACATACCGATACATCACTAGTAGAAAAAAAAGCGTTTGCTAGCTCCGCTGTAACTCTTCCTGCTCCCCCTCCATAAAATGTATCTACAACAAACAAATATTTCATTCTTTTTCTCCATCATATTTTACGATTTTTGTAATATATTTTTCCCATTTTCCATAAATCTTTTTGGTATTTAAATCAGATGATATTCTTGTTGCCATTTTTCCTATTTTTGTTGCTATACGTTCATTTTCAATCAAATATTTCATTTTCTCCGTAAGCATTTTTCGATCTCCTACAGAAACTAACAAACCATTTTCATTATCCTGAATCAAAAACTTTGATCCACCTGCGGGACAATCTGTGGAAATTACTGGTAACCCCAAAGCCATTGCCTCCATTAATGCATTGGGCATTCCTTCAAAATCTGAAGACAAGACAAATAATGATGCATCTTGTATACAATTCCCCAAATTATTAACATACCCTTTAAATATAACCTTTTCACGAATTCCAAGACTCTTAGTTTCATTTATCAAGGATTCTTTCAACGGACCTTCCCCATATATTTCTAACTTATACTCTGGGAAATCATTACAAATTTCTGCAAATGCATTAATTAATAGTGAAAAATTTTTTTGTATTGTTAACCGACCTGCACCAACAATTACTTTTCTTCTTTCTCCCTGATATAACGGTCTTATAAATTCAGGATTTATCGCATTCGGTATTACTACACTATTTTCAACACTAATTCCATGCTCTTTATAATATTTTTTTGCATCTTCAGTTTGAAAAATATATCCATCAGCCTTAGGATAGTATTTCTCGAATATTTTTTTATTTTTCTCAGATAAATTGCAAAATGTATTTGGGTCTGCCCTTTCAGCAAGTATAACCGGACATTTTATAAATCTTTTTTGCGCGAGTATAAAACTCGATAATTTAGGTAAAAAAGTAAGATATATATCCATGTCTTCTTTTCTAAAATAACAATTCATTCTATATAATCGAACAAGATTAATTATTGTATGTGGTAATTTTGATTTACTCTCTCCATATAGTATAACATGCCGAACACTCTCTTTTATTTCATAAGTTTGCTGATCTGATACTGTTAAGACTGTTACTTCATGTCCTTTTTCAACTAAATAATTTGCAAGATTACAAACTACTCTCTCAGCTCCTCCCCCTGCTAAACTTCCAATTAATAAAGTAATCTTCATTTCTTTATCCTCATTTTTTTATTTTATTTAACATATACGCTGTATGTTCACCAAATAATGATTCGCCATTACACATTTGAGGAAACCACGCACTTTGTCCCGTTGAATTAAGTTCAATTAAAACAGGTGTTCCATCTTCATCAATAGAAAAATCCCAAGATAAAATCTTTAACCATGGGATAATTTCATGGCATTTAATTCTACTCTACGTCTAGGGTTTGTAAGCGGTTCTAATTTCATTGAAAATAAAATTTCCGGAAAATAATTATGTCGATAAACACCCGTATAGCTTTGATATAACTTATGCCAATCTTTTTTTATCTTTTTCCCATAATTTTCATAATAAAATTTATCTATTTCTCGTGTTTGTTCATCTGTTAATTCTACTTTCTGAATTAATTGCCTTTTTTTCTTAATATTTTTATATTCACTATATGACAACAATACACGACTGAGTTCTTTCTCCAACAATTCTGTTCTTTTTTGCACATACTTAGTTAATCCCATACTAATTTTCCCTCTTATCCGGCAATTTGATCCAACTGCCAAACTTATAATCCCATTCTTCTGGTTCAAATGGCATCATTCCACTCCAATGAAAGAATGTCATTTCTCCAAAATACACTTTTCCATTTACTTCATAAAAATCCACTCGAACCTGTGGAATATTAACAGATAGTTTTTCTGCCAGCTCTTTCATAAGCTCAAATTGGTGTGGTTTATGCGGTGGATTAATCGCATTTGGATGACCATTTGTAAAATTTAAATAATTGAAATTCTCATCAAAAAAATCAAATTTTGTTTCCACACCTGCTGTTTCTCGATCCGTTGCTATAAAAAGTGCTTTTACTTTTCCATTAAAGCAGAAAAATTTATAATCTCTTAATTCTTGATCTTTTTCATCTTCCATATATATTTCAGCTATGATTCTTGGAACAACATTTTTATACGGCCATTCTCTTTGCGCATAAAAAAAATTGTGTTTTAAGCATTTATTTATTTTTCTTTTTGCCTTTTCTATATTAAATGTATTCTTGTCTCGACAAATAATTAAACCGCCCGAATCATGGGTACACTTTAACACAAATTGTTGGGGTAAATTTTCAAAATCAATATCTTCAAATTTGTCCCATACTCCTATTGTTGGAATAATATATTCTTGTCCTATAATCGATGCTACATAATCTTTCACTTTATATTTATCAACCATTTCACTATACTGTGGTTGTCTATCATATATTTTTAACCACTGCAATTTTTCACTATATGTTTGGGGATCATTTAAATCAAGTCTTTTCCCCATTCTTATTTTAAATGCAATTGATAAATACGTTTTATCATTCATCCAATTGAGGAACCCTCTATGCCCTAATGTCAAAAATAACAGTCCCGGGTTTTTTATAATTTTTTTTATTGATGTACTCATGTTATTTCACCTTTATACTACTCTAATTATTTTTTCCCACTCTTGGCTAATTTCTTCTACACCCAATTTTTTTACTCTTTGTTTACTTACAACTCCCATTTGTTCTAATTGTTCTTCTTGTTTCCCAAGAAGTTCTTCTATTGCCTTTGCCATCTTCGAGATATCCCCAATCGGGACAATATAACCATTTTCTTCATCAACAAATTCTCTTGCTGCTCCTGTAAAAAAATCTGTTGATATAATTGGTAATCCAGCATCCATAGCTTCAAGCATTGCATTAGGTAATCCTTCATAATCTGAACTTAATATAAATGCTTTCGCCTTGTTCAAATACTTTCGAACATTACTTTTCCGACCAAGCAGCATAATCTCTTGTTCCATCCTTAAAGAATTTATAAGATTTTGTAATTCTGCTTGTTGCGGTCCTGCTCCAACAATATATAATTTTTCTGTAAATTTGTCTGTCTTTTTTGCTTTTGTAAAAGCCCTAATTAACATAGGGTAATTCTTCTGTTTATCAAGTCTCCCTACAGAAATAATATAATTTTCTTTATTTGAAAAAGGTGTTGCCTCTTCTAACATTAACGGATTTCGTATCACACATGTCTTTTTAACTTTTTTTACAAGATAATAATCTGCAACTTTCTGTGTTTGGCATATGAGCATATCTGTTTTTTTGTATATTAAATTTAATACATTTCTCTCAATCGAACTTCTACTCATTGGATCGTTTCTTTCTGAACCAATCCATTTACAATTTTTCTTAACTGATGCTGTTAAAATATCCGCTTTAGGCAAAAAGGAAATAATTACATTAGGCTTAAATTTATTTATTTCGCTTTTTAATTTGTCTCTTTGTCTCAAAAAATTAATCGCAAAATTTATTATTACTTTGATTTTTTTTCCACGCTTTACATTAATACCAGCCTCATTTATAGACACTTTATCTTTAATCGGATATCTTGCTGTATCTGATTTCTCCATAACAAAAATTTCAACTTTGTTATTTTCCGAAAGATAATTTGCGAGAATTGACGCAACTCTCTCCGCCCCTCCTGTTCCCAATGTCGGAATAATAAATAGTATTTTCATAATTCACCACTCAGCCTAAATTTGATTATTTTCTCAGAAATGTCTTATACAACCAATTTTGTACTTTTATCGGCATTAGATACATCACTGTCTGTGCACCTGCAACCATTACTACATCACCCATACTTGAATATCCCATTTTATGAAATCTTCTAATTGTGTCTATGTAGCTCCATGTGTTCTCCCAACTCTTTCTTCTCTTAGAAAGATTATCGTCTGACCGAAACCATAATAAAGATTCTTTAAAATTAGCAGCTTTGCACCCACCAAATAGCATTCTACCAAACAAATCCACATCTTGGTTTCTTCTTAAATCAGAATAGCCACCAAATTCAAGGACTTTACTCTTTCTGTACATTACACTAGGATGATTGAACGCACTTCTTCGCTTCGCAAAATTATAAATATCTCTTGGACTACTGGGCACTACCCTTCTTCCGGTAATGTTGTCTGTTGTTCCACAAAATTCATCTACTGCCGAACCTATAATTGCATAATTAGGATATTTTTCAAACGCTTCCACTTGTTTTTCACACCGCTGTGGTTTCGATATGTCATCGGTGTCCATTCTAGCTACAAGTTCATTCTTACAATGCTCTAATCCATAATTTAAAGCTAAACCTAATCCCCTATTTTTCTCATATCCAACTATATGGAAGAGTTCTGGATACTTCGTTGAATAATCATCTAATACTGCCTGAAGTTCTGCAGTTATCTTTCCATCTTTTACAATAACTATCTCCTCTGGTTTTAAAGTCTGATTTACCATACTTTCTATTGCCAAATTCAAATATTCCGGATTTTCCTTTTTATACAACGACATTAATACGCTATACTTCTGCATCTGTATTACCTCTTTGCCAATATTTCAAGTGCTTCTTCCTGCTTCTGATCATATTCTTCCTGACTGACTTTTCCACTATGTAACAGGTAATCTCCAAAGTCTTCCGCTGTTGCCATATCTCCCTCTGTGATTCCCTCCTGTTTCACAAATGCTTTTAATACAGTCTGAAGAATAATCTTAATATCTCCCAGGAATGTAATCTTCTGAATATACTTCAAATCCCAGTTAAGTTTATCTTCCCAGTCGATATCATTTCTGCCATTCACCTGTGCAAGTCCTGAAAGTCCCGGTCTTACATCATGACGTTTTCTCTGCTCATCCGTCATAAATACCATGTCTCTGACAAGCTGTGGTCTAGGTCCTACAATACTCATATCACCTTTTAAGATATTAAATGCTTCTGGTAATTCGTCAAGACTCGTTGCGCGAAGCGCTTTGCCGAATTTTGTAAGTCGTACTTCATCCGGAAGAAGATTACCATTTTCATCTCTTTCATCTGTCATAGTACGAAACTTATACACATTAAAAACTTTTTCATCTTTTCCCGGTCTTGGTTGTTTGAATAATACCGGACTTCCAAGTTTTGTTCTGACCAGAAGTGCAACAAGCAAATATAGCCAGCCGAATACGAGAATTGCCATAGAAGCACAGATAACATCAAATGTCCTTTTTGCATGCGCTTCATAAAATGTTATCTTTCTTTCCGTACATGTCTTCTCTTTTTTATCTTCTTTTTGTTTTTTCTTCTTGTGATACAGTAATGCTCCACTGACTGCGGCAACTGCTGTTGATAAAAAAACTGCAATTTTTTTATTTTTCATTCTAAACCCTCATAGCACTCTTTTAATAATTCTGATTTCAAATTACTCAAAACAAGCTTTTACTACTTCTATAATTCTATCCTGTTGCTCTGCTGTCATTTTATTATCACTTGGCAGACACAGTCCTCTTGTAAAGATATCCATTCCTATATCTGCTGCCCCACCTGCTATATAAGCATTGGATCTTGCACGTCCATTTCCATCTCTGACTACAAATGGATTCAAGCGGTAAATTGGCTGCATATGCATTGGTTTCCAGACCGGGCGCCCCTCTGCGTTGATACTGCTGATTGCCTCTAATATCTCTGTCGGACATGTCTTTCCTCTCTCTTTTACATAGCAAACATCTTGTTCGCCTCGCATCTGCTTACACATCGCATCTTCATCAATAATCATACAGGAAAGCCAGTAGTTTGGCTCAGAGTTCTCCAGATCCATTGGATTCATAGATACTGGCAAATCCTTGAAGCCTTCTTTGTATCTCTCATAGATTGCTTTTTTCTGTGCGATATGTTCTTCCAGGTATGGAAGCTGTCCACGTACCACTCCTGCAATGACATTACTCATACGGTAGTTATATCCAAGTTCTTCATGCTGGTACCAAGGTGCAGCCTCTCTTGCCTGAGTAGACCACTTACGAACCTTATTTGCAGCTTCCTCGTCATCTGTTAAGAAACAGCCTCCGGCACTTCCGGTTATAATCTTATTTCCATTAAAGGAAATAGTATTGTATTTTCCAAATGTACCAGTCTGAACACCTTTATACGTTGCTCCCATAGATTCTGCTGCATCTTCTACTAAAATAGCTCCGTGCTTTTTAATAACTGCATTTAATTCATCTACTTTTCCCGGTGTACCATAAAGATGTGCGATTACAACTACTTTTGTATCCGGATAAATCTCAAATGCTTTCTCTAATGCTACTGGATCCATGTTCCATGTATCATATTCAGTGTCGATAAATACTGGTTCACCGCCCTCATATACAACCGGATTTACAGTTGCATCAAAGGTCATATCGGAACAGAATACTTTCTTACCTTCCAACGCTCCGTGTCCTACTTTCGGCATACCATAAGCTTCAACACCAGCCAGCTTCATTGCCAGATGCAATGATGCCGTTCCGGCAGATAAACCTACTGCGTATTTGCAACCGATTTTTTCACATACTAATCGCTCTACTTCATTGATATTTGCGCCCACGGTGGACATCCAGTTTGTCTCATATGCTTCTTTTACATATTCAATCTCCGGTCCATGCATGGTTGGGCTGGATAACCAGATTTTCGATTCAAATTTTTCAAATGTGTTTTCTTCCTTAAACATGTATCTCTCCTTTTCTGTTATCCACTTCAATTTATAAAATATTATGAAGTAATCCTTTAGAATATCGCTGCCTTCATCCCAGGCTTCTTATATACTTCGACTTTGTCTTCTGCCTTTTCTTCCTGCTTTTCATTTGCAACATGGCAGTTGACTTCTTCCGGGCTCTTGAATGTTGGCACAACTTTTCTCATTGCCTGTTTTGCGATTAGATTGTCTCCGCTGTCACAGGCTTCTCTGAGAATCTGCATCTTCTCTTCAATCTCTTCTTGGCTTAAGGCAGTATCTCTTTCGATGAAGATCATGCTGTTTTCTGTCTTATCCAGTTCTTCTGTCTTCACAAGTAATTCTTCATATAACTTCTCACCTGGGCGGAGTCCTGTCTCCACAATCTCGATTCCCTCTACGCCGGATAAGCGGATCATATTTTCTGCCAGATCAAGGATCTTTACAGGCTGTCCCATATCCAGAACAAAGAGTTCTCCGTTCTTAGCCATTGCTCCACTCTGTAATACAAGCTGTGATGCTTCTGGGATTGTCATAAAGTAACGGATAATTCTTTTATCTGTCACGGTCACTGGACCACCGTTGGCAATCTGACGCTTGAACAATGGAATTACGGATCCTGCACTTCCTAGTACATTTCCAAATCTTGTTGCACTATATTTTACTTTTCCATGAGTGCTTGCACTCTGTACAATCATCTCGCACATTCTCTTTGTAGCACCCATAACATTGGTCGGATTCACGGCTTTGTCTGTAGATACCATCATGAAGCGCTCTGCTTCATATTCCTCGCACAGCTCTACCAGGTTATAGGTACCAAATACGTTGTTGTAGATAGCTTCTACGCAGTTGTGTTCCATAAGCGGCACATGTTTGTGTGCAGCTGCATTGATCACAATCTGTGGATGATATGCCTCAAAGACCTTTTCCAGTGCTTTTCTGTGAGTAATGGAACAGATTTCGATCTGAAGCTTTAATTGATTTCCATAGGCAATCTTTAATTCCTGCTGTACATCATAAGCACCATTTTCATAAATATCCAGAATAATGATCTGCTTTGGATGCATCTTTGCAAGCTGGCGGCAAAGCTCTGAACCAATCGATCCACCGCCTCCGGTAATGAGCACAACTTTGTCTCTGTAGTATGCATTTGTCTTTTCATCTGACATTACGATCGGCTTACGGAACAGTAACTCTTCTACATCGAACTCTCTTAGATTTCTCTTGCCTCCTGCCGCATACATCGTCGGATAATCGTAAACTTTTACTTTATATCCTGCATTTTTATAAAATTCATACCGTTTTTTCTTCTTTTCCGCTTTCATAGATGGAATCGCAAAGATAATCTCCTGAATTTCATAATCTGCAAGTTTTTTTACGGTTACATCATCTTCTGTCCATACCGGGATTCCGTGGATCTCTCGTCCGATCTTTTCCTTACTGACATCAATAAAGCATCTCGGCACATAGGAAGACTGCTCATTGCTGATAAGGTCTTCTGCCAGTCCGACTCCGACGCGTCCGGCACCTATGATCGCAACTTTAATCTTACGGTTTTCTTTCTCATTTCCAGACTCGATTCCCGAAAAAAAGTATAGAACAGAATTCAGAAATTTTCCCCATTTGCTCTCCTGATTGCCACATTTATATGTATAGCGATATAACATACGGATTGCTAACGCTCCCAGTAAGTTCAGACATGACACGGAAAGCATTCTTGCAAATGTAATCTTTTCTACAGGCAGGCATAATTCCATTAACAGATAGATGATGAATGCAATTGCATCTGTAAAAAGCAATCGGATATAGCACTGGATCCCGCCATATCTCCATACCTGTCCATATATTTTTCCTGTCATTCTGACAGCGAAAATGCATCCTGCTGAAAGTACTACTTGTTGAAAGATACCGCTTGTGGTAAGTTTGTCATTTCCTTCATAAAGCACAAGCAATAAAACCACTGCGATCAGATAAACTAACATATCATATACAATTAATATTCTCGGCATATGAAACTGTTTTTTATCCACTTGTTCTTTCAAATCTGTTTTTTCCACATTCATCTTACTCATTCTTATATTACTACCTTTAAATACTTTTTTACCGTTATCATTTGTTGCATTTTATCTTAATCTATCGTTTTTACCTTATGATAGTTATTTTCCAATTCATTGTCTCGTTTATGTCGTTCATTTTCTCAATCCTAAGAGAAGCTGACGTATAATTTTCATACTTCAGCTCCCCTAAGACCTAATGTTTTTTAATTAAGCATTCTTTTTTCTGAATGCTACAACTGCTGCCGCTCCTAAAAGAACGACTGCTGCGCCAGCGAATGGCACTGTGTTTGTGGAATCAACACCTGTTTTTGGTGATGTTCCTGCTGTGTTTGTCACTGCCTGTGAAGCATTAACTTTCGCAATAATTGCGATTGGTGACAGATCCTGTAACTCAAAAGTAATCTCTTTGTTGTTCAGATCTACGTTAGATGGTGTAATAACTTCCCATACTTTACGCTCTGTACTGAAGTGAAGTACTTTTACGTCTGTCATTCCTTTTGTAAGTGCAGGTACAGATAATGTTACCTGATATTTTCCATCTGCAGTTTTGCTTACATCTCCGATCTTTCTAAGATCCATAAATGCTGTTACAAGAGATTTTCCTTCAAGCTCTGATGCAATACTGGATTCTGCTTTTGCAAGATCTTTCAGTGTCTTAGTTCCTGCATTGATGTCTTTGATCAACTCTGCTGTTGCCTTGTCGGCTTTTGCGACTTCAGCCAGCTCTTCCTGATCCATAGCATCTACTTCGTAATATCCTTTAGAACTTCCAGTTACAGCCATTGTTGCTGTCTTACTTGCAGCGGATACACCTACAACCTGCATTGCGAATACTGTTACCAGCATAGCCAGGCCGATCAGTTTCTTCTTCATTGGTCTTTACCTCCTTTTCTTAATTATTGTTCTATAGATACTAGTACGGCTTGTACCAGGTATCTACGGTTGTCCATACCTGCATAGCAGGTAGATAGTGTGATAATCTTATCATCTGCAGTCACACTCGCTGCTGTATCAATATTCGACTTCATATCCCGGATACCGAATACCGTATCCAGGTAAGCCTGGTAAATGTCTTTGTTATCAAAGTTAAAGCTTTGCAGCAGATGCCGGTTGTCATACAGGTATGCTGCAAAGATCTGGTAGTGCAAGATCTTGTCCGGCATGTAGATGATGACTTCTTTGTTCTGATCAAAGAAATCCCGGTCCATATATTGATGCAGACCATCGAACATGGAACCATTTGCCATGCCGTGTCCGTAGATCACGGTGTTCGTATCTTCGAAAGTCTTCGTGTTGTAATCCTCGGTAAAGATTGCTCCGGCTTTGTTCTCATCATGTTCCACACTGTGGTTCAGATAATAGCTGTTATCTGTCCCGCTCTGTGCGATTGGATAGTCGATGACAGTTCCCGGTACTTTGATCCATGCATATATATCTGGATTCATGTTCTGTAATGTCTGGAAGTCGATTGGTATCTCGACGGTACTTTTCGGTGTCTCTTCCGGTTCTTCTGTCACGACTTTTTCTTTTATTTTTTCATATTCCTGCCCTGCATGGGCATCCTGATAATATTGGTAATATGCAATTCCTCCGCAGATCAGTCCGGCTGCTGCCAGTATTCCTGCTACGACGTATCGTTTTTTCATAATTCTATAGCCCCTTACGTCTTATTGCTCATTTGTCTGTTTTTTCATTTATTTTACTTCTTGATAGAATGTCTCCATAATCTTTGCATACATAGCATCGTCATCTACGTGGTATTCATCGTAGGAAAGACCTTGTGTTCCTTCTCCCGGAACGGTCCATTCTGTGTAGCCGTCTCCTTCGTCTGCTGTCTGGAATAACTTCATCAGACGGTCTTCGCTGATATTGGTGACGGTATATGGTTTGATCGCCACGAACAGATTCGCTGCAAATTTTGCATTTTGCTCATAGCATTCTTTTGCCTTTTTTGAAAACGCATCTAAGAATGCTTTCTGGCGTTCCATCCGGTAGATGGCGCTCTGGCTTTCATCTACATCTCTGCTTCTGACAAATATTTCTGTATTTTCTTCGGTCAGTGTTACTTCTGCGCCTTCTGAAAATTCCGGATATTTATACTCCAGACTGTTATTTGGCACAGTCACTGTCAGACCTCCTACGCTTTTTGCAAGCTGTGGAATCCCGTCTAAGTTCATGGCAAGATAGCCCTGAATCGGAAGTCCGTAGAAGAGATTGGACACTGCTTCCTGTGTGAGTTTGCAGCTCTCGGCACCGCCGTCTCCATATCCATAGGAGAGGCTGATGTGGTCTTTGGATTTTCCAAGGCTTTTCCCTTCCAGGTCAAAGCTTTCCACATCTGTCATCGTATCTCTCGGAATCGTAATCAGCGTCATTTCTTTCGTCTTGCGGTTCAGCGACAGCAGAAATAAGGCATCTGCCTGTCCTGCATCGGCTTTTCCGACTCTTGTCTCTGCCGGTGTACGCTTGTCTACTCCAAGTAATAAGTAGTTGCTGAGATTTTGATTGTATTTGTAAGTCTTTCCCTGCCAGGTGACGGTGTTGGAATCCTCTGCTTCCGCGGTCGCTTTCGCACTTGTCGCTTCTGCTGCTTTCTTTTTTTGGATACCTACGTATCCAAGACCTGCCACCGCAAGTACAGCTACGCCTGCGATAATGACTGTTGCGAATCTTCCCCGGCGTTTTCCTGATGCTTCTCTCTGTTCTAGTTCTCGCCTGCCTGATTCTCGCCTGTCTGATTCTCGCCCGCTTGATCTTCGCTGTTCTGATTCCCGTCTGCCTGACTGGTGTTGTTCTGATTTTCGCTGTTCTGGTCCTCTGTCCATGTCTGATCTGATTTCTCCTTCTGAATCTCTTCCTGCGCCGCTTTCTTTAACTCACTGCTATTTGCAGCTTCCTGCTTATGATTGAAAAATAAAAACGAACCTAATATCAGGAATAATACGATACATGCAATCAACAGCAGAACATTCTGAACCTTCGGGTTCGTCTTTCTTTTCTTCATACTGTTCTTTACATTCCTTTCCTACGCATTTTCATGATTCTGGCCATAGCCATACTTACTTCCATAACTGTAATAGGAATAATATTTTTCTTTCTTTGTATCAACTTTATTCAGCACAGCGCCAAGCATATGTGTGCCACTCTTTTCCAACTGCTTGATTGCTTTCTGCGCTGCACGGTATCCTACAAATCCACTCTCGATTACAAGGATTGCTCCATCACATACCTTTCCAACGATGGCCGCATCTACTACACTTGCCATCGGCGGTGTATCAATCAGGACGTAGTCATATCTCTGCTTCAGCTCACCCATTAACTTGGAGAACACTCTTCCATTTAAAAGTTCGGATGGATTCGGAGCCATCGGTCCTGCAAAAATCATATCTACATTTTCATAATTCGTTCCATATAAAATATCGCGCACCGGTGCCTGTCCGCTTAAGAACTGGGACAGTCCCTTCACGTCACTATCCACGAAATATCTCTGCACAAGGACTGATTTTCGGATGTCCGCATCCAAAAAAACTGTCTTCTTGCCGGCCATACCCATTTCCCTTGCGAGCTGGAAGGCAACATCACTCTTTCCCTCATTCGGGAAACAGCTTGTCACAAGGATCGTCTTAATATCCGCTCCCGCAAACTGGATATTTGTTCTCAGCGTCTTTAACGCCTCCTCGTAAAAGTAATTTGATTTACGAGGATCCGTCAGTTCCACCCGAAGCTTAGATGCCTTATTGTCACGGCGGGACATTGCCGCTTTTGCCTGCGCATTTGTATATGTAGTTCTAGCTTGCTTTTCGTTTTCCTGCATCATTTCTCTTTGACTTCTTCTTTCCTGATCCATTAATATAATCCTTTCTGTCCGGAATTACACTCAATGTAGATAATCCCAGATATTTTTCTATATCTTCTTCAGACTTAATCGTATCGTCCATAATCGTGCGGACAACAATCACACCTGCGCACAGGATCATACCTGCCAGCACACCCATCACTGCCATCTTCGCCACGCCTGTATTCGATCTGGAAGTCGGAACCTCACCTTTTTCAATGATCTTAGGCGGTGTAACCTCCATCTTGTCTCCGATATACTCAGAAGCAACCTCTGACAGCTTGTCTACAATCTCCTTCGCCTGCTTGGCATCAGAATACTCCACAGACAACTGCAGAATACGCGTATCGTCCTGGTTCGCAACTGTGATTATATCCTTCAGCTGCTTATAGTCCATGTCCAGATCTAACTGGTCGATAACATCCGTAAGCACCGGACGGCTTGTGATCAAGATGGAATAGTCCTTGGTAAGCTGTGAACCCATCTGCAGATCCGCCAGAGAACTAAGCGTCGTCTCCTTGGTCAGTACAAGCATCATGGAAGAAGATGTGTACAGCGGCTTCACTAAGAATCCGGCATACGCACACGCAATACAGCCGAACAGCAGTCCCACTCCCAGGATCGCCAGTATCTTCGACTTGAGCACATAAAAGAGCTCCAGTAAGTCAATTTCCATCTCATCATTGTCGTAATTCTTTCCCATTAATCTGATTTCCTTTCTTGGGGGAC
Organism: Veillonella sp. CAG:933; assembly: GCF_000431435.1. Classification (NCBI taxonomy): domain Bacteria; kingdom Bacillati; phylum Bacillota; class Negativicutes; order Veillonellales; family Veillonellaceae; genus Veillonella; species Veillonella sp. CAG:933. The sequence goes on along the minus strand of NZ_HF986207.1, from coordinate 4,862 downwards.
GGGGTTTTTGGGGTTTTGGGGACGGAGGTTTTTTAAAAAAACCCCGTCCCCAATTGGACTTCTACCTGTCCCTCTTTGAATTGTGTGTATTTTTACCCTCCCATTTTCTAGGGTTTCTTTTATTTCTAACCTGTCCCTTTTTGAATTGTAAAAAATTTTGGAACAATTTATGTTTTAGGCTTGTGTGATCCGCGGTCATCTAATATTCTTCTTGCATTGCCTTGTATCAATGCCCATACATAGTCTTCAGGCAGATTCTTGTTCAGCCACTTCTCAACGTGTTCTGTCTGTGGACTGCGTTCTCCGCTATTGTGCATATCTGTTCCCAGGTAATGGACCAGACCATCTTTCAGTTGTCGCTTACACCACTGTGCTGTATTATTATTCCATCCTCCATCTATAGAGCTGTAATTCATCTGGATTCTTGCTCCTGTATCAGCCAGCTCTTCCAGTCTGCCTTCTTCTCTTAACACATGATACCTTTCTACATGTGCCAAAATTGGGACATAACCTGCCATCTGCATCTGGCGCACTGCGCTGAATATCTTAGAGTAAGCTGTCCCCGGGAGGAATTCCAATAACACATATCTGCTGTCTGCCAGCGTCAGAAGCTTTCCTTCCTTTAGTAACTGTCTTGTATCTACCGAATACATAATTTCCTGTCCCGGAAATACCGGAAGCCTGACTCCAAGTCGTTGATATGCCTGAATTCTGAACTTCTTACACAATGTTCGAATCTCCTGCACTCGTTCTACGGATGCATTACGGACTGAGCCATGTGGCGTTACGATCATACCTACAAAGTCCTGATTCAATGCCATGCGTAGCATCGCTAATGTCTCTTTCGGATTTGCAGATCCATCATCTATACCAGGTAGTATGTGACAGTGCATATCTATCTTTTTCATCTCTACTCCTGTATATGTATTGTATATAAATTTCACTTATTTTTTACAGTACAAATGCCACCTGATACTTTTGACATGTACACAAGGTGGGAAAATTATCAATCTGCGTTATCACTATTTCATGCACTGCAAAAATAGTATTTAGTTAGTCCTATTTCTTGACTACCTTTTATTACTAATTAAGGCTACCATGTTTTGACAATATTTGCAATAGACAAAAGCTGTCAATTTCTGTTTGGGGACGGGGTTTTTTTGAAAAAACCCCGTCCCCAAACAGACTTCTACCTGTCCCTTTTGAATTGTGTATTTTTTTACTTTTCCGTTTTTGTGGGGGTTCCGGTTTTTCTAACCTGTCCCTTTTTGGAATTGTGGAATGTTTTTGTACAATTTGTTTTTTACGCACTTTTTACATACGAAGAAAGCGCAAATCTTTTTCTTGATTTGCGCTTTCTTCGTATGCTTTTTATATAATCCAAGTCAATAATCCAATTAATACTAATATTCCTGCGATATACAAAAAGAATGCCGACTTATTTATTTCTTTATGATTTACTAAAAGTAGAATCAATCCTAAAAATAGTGAAATAACAATTCCTAATGAAATGTTCACGGTTGCTATGTATTTCCCATTTATATCATTTTGTGTAATGTTCGTAAAATTAACCATTATTAATGAGAACACTGATACGAATATTCCCATCAATGTTAAAATATTTGCATAGATATGATTAATTTTTTCATCTAAATTCTGACCAGCATCTTTTAAATTATTCATTCTCTCTTCGTACTCATCTTTGTATTTAGCTAATCCTAAATATTCGTCTTCATTATTGAATGAGGCATTGGACTGTTGGTCATATGTTTTTTCAGGTACTTCGCATAATTCTTCAAAAAATATCTGTGCAATTGAATCGTTTTCTTTAATCTTTATAGTTCCTGAAGATATATTCTGTACTCTTAAATAAAGGTATGTTTTATGCCCTGGATAATAGTGTGGACCTGCTACATATAACCCCTGACGCATTCGTGAATTTTTTTCACCAATTCTTCCTATTAAGTCGTTCGGCATATGTATTTCTTCTACTGTTTTAATAAATACAACTTCACCCGGTCTTAATACATAGGACGGAACTATATTGTTATTTTCAACTATTCCACTAATATGAAGATCATAGGATACTGCATTAACATATTTTTCATCATAACAATTTCCGCAAAATATCTCATCATGACGATTTTTTATATTTTTATCTACTAATATCATAACCTTCCACCTCTTTTCACTAATATTTTTTATTATAACACTTCAATTGCAAAATTCAACTAATCCGCCATATCTTCTTATGTTTTCTTACATATGTTTTTCTTCCTATATATATCAGATGTGCGTCATGCAACGCATGACGCACATC
>NZ_HF986207.1:0-2533 GCF_000431435.1 Veillonella sp. CAG:933 | reverse complement strand
ATGCAACGCATGACGCACATCTTGCATCAAGAATGCTGGGGCATTCTTGATTCTCTTATTCCTCGCTTCTTATTCTCTCGCTTCTGTTTCTTCTTCCAGCAGGTTCTCCATGCTTTTCAGGCTGATGTACAGGGTTGATGTGTTATGAAGTAGTGCTGATACGGTTGGCTGGAGGATTCCGGTGACGCCGAGTATGATGAGGGCGGTGTTGAATCCTACGATGTTGCGGTAATTTTTGTGGATTCGTTTCATTAATTTATTACTGATTAACTTCAGTGTTACGATCTCGCTCAAGTCGTCGCCGCTCATGGTCACGTCTGCGATTTCGCGGGCGATCTCTGCGCCGTCGCTGATTGCGATTCCGATGTCTGCTGCGGATAGTGCCGGTGAATCGTTGATTCCGTCTCCGATCATGATGACTTTTCGTCCGGCGGCTTTTTCCTGCTCTACGAAGTTTGCCTTGTCTTCCGGCAATACTTCCGAGTAATATACGTCCACGCCTACTCGTTTGGCGATTGCTTTTGCGGTACGGTCGCTGTCCCCAGTCATCATAACTACTTTGCTGATGCCTGCTGCCTTCAGATTTTTGATGATCTGTGGTGCTTCTTCTCTCAGCGGGTCTTCGATGCAGATGACTGCTGCCAGTTTTCCTTCGATTGCCATGTACAAATGTGAGCATTCGGATGGCAGTTCCTGGAATTTTTCTTCCATTCCTTCTGGAATCTGGCTCTCTTCATCTTCGAATACGAAATGATAGCTTCCAACAACGACTTTTTGGTCATTGATTTTTGAGGAAATGCCGTGTGCCACGATGTACTCTACTTTTGAGTGGAACTCTTCATGGATAAGCCCTTTGTCCTGTGCTGCATTTACAACTGCTTTTGCCATGGAGTGTGGAAAATGTTCTTCCAGGCAGGCGCCGATTCTCAGCAATTCGTCTGGTGTCTTATCGCAGAATGGTACGACATCTACAACTGTCGGCTGTGCTTTTGTCAGTGTTCCTGTCTTGTCAAATACGATGGTGTCTGCTTCTGCCATTGCTTCCAGATATTTTCCGCCTTTGACTGTGACGTTGTAGCTGCTTGCCTCACGGATTGCAGACAATACGGCAATCGGCATGGCCAGTTTCAGTGCGCATGAAAAATCTACCATCAATACAGCCAGTGCTTTTGTTACATTTCTTGTAAGAAGATAGGTAAGACCTGTTCCTGCCAATGTGTATGGAACGAGTTTATCCGCCAAATGTTCTGCCTTGCTTTCCAGTCCGGATTTAAGTTTCTCGGATTCTTCGATCATCGTCACGATCTTCTCAAATTTACTTGATCCATTTGCCTCTCTTACACGTATAGTAAGCTCGCCTTCTTCCACAACCGTTCCGGCATACACTTCTCCATTTTCTATCTTGCGTACTGCCACGGACTCTCCAGTCAAAGACGCCTGGTTGACCATTGCCTCGCCTTCCACAACTGTTCCGTCAAATGGAATTACATTTCCCATGTGGATGCGTACCATATCACCGCTCTTTACAGTTGAAAATGGTACTAATACTTCCTGACCGTCGCTGACAAGCCATACTTTGCTGATATTCAGTGACATGCTTCTTGCCAGGTCACCAACGGATTTCTTGTGTGTCCACTCTTCCAGTATTTCGCCGATTCCAAGCAGGAACATGACGGATCCTGCAGTTGCGATATCTCCGCGGAACATAGATACTCCGATTGCGGTCGCATCCAATACCGGAACTTCAATCTTACCTTTTGCCAGTGTACGCACACCCATCCAAAGATATTTCACAGATTTTACTGCTGTGATACATGCTCTGACCGAATATGGCAAAAATAATTTATTTCCATAATGATAGATTACACTTTCAACTAACTTATCCCAATATTCCTGATTCAGTTCGCGTCCGGAATTCTGTACATAATTTTCCGGAATGTCAACTTCCTCATAATGGAATGTTTGAAGCAGTTTGATTACTTTCTCTCTGTCGCCTTTGTAACAGATCGTAAAGTCTCCCGTGCGGTTCTGTACTTTTGCAGATGTAATCATATCCTGGGATTCCAGATAATATTGCATCCGGTCTGCCTGCTCAAATGTCATTCTGTACTGTACAGCGTGGGCACGGATTCTGCCTTTAATCTCATGCTTGATTACAAATTTCATGTATATTTTCCTTCTTTCCCTGCTTTCTTCCTTCCCTGCTTACCTCGCAGTGATTCGCTTGCAGTGGTTCACTTGCTTTTGATTCTCTTACAGCTTACCTCGCAGTGATTCGCTCGCAGTGGTTCGCTTGCAGTGATTCGCTTGCAGTGGTTCGCTTGCTGTTGATTCTCTTGCTATGGTTCGCTTGCTATTGATTCTCTTACAACTTGTCAAGACACCTGCAGTCTTAACCACAGGTGTCCTGATTTTTCCTTACATTTTTATAATTATCACAATATTTTTTTTGCTAGTTCTCCTTGAACCACCCTGCTGTCTGACTTAGCTGTCTTACTTACCTGTCTGACTTTGCTGTCTGACTTTGCTGTCT
>NZ_HF986206.1:14592-27023 GCF_000431435.1 Veillonella sp. CAG:933 | reverse complement strand
ACTTCTGTCCAAGAAAATGGGTGCAGATCATAGGTTACAACGCTTTTGTGCTTTAATTATAAAGCATTCACTTTAGCCGTTAAGTTAGATTTCTTGCGAGCTGCTGTGTTTTTATGAAGAACGCCTTTGGAGGCTGCTTTATCAATTACGCTAGTAGCTTGAACAAGTGCTTTTTTAGCATCTTCTACTGCGCCTGCTTCTACAGCTTCAACCGTTTTGCGTGTAGCTGTACGAATTTGAGATTTCACAGCGGAGTTTTTCGCACGACGTTCAGCGTCCGTTTTTACGCTTCTAATACTGGATTTGATATTTGGCAATTGAGTCACCTCCTTATGATTACAATAATATACCTGAATAATTATAGCACAGTGCGTATTGTTGTGCAATACCTTATAAAGATTAGTTTTGCCTTATATTTATGATATAATAGTTTCAGATATGTTGAACATTAGTTTAGACTATATATTATACAGCTAAATTTTGAAAACGTATAGAATAGGAAGGTATAACCTTTGAAAAGCTATAGCCAAAGAAGGTATGGCCTTTGAATACGTATGACCTATAAGGTATGTAATATATAACCTATAAAGTCGATATTGATGGTAAAGAGGTGCTTTATGAAAAAATTAATGATTATAGATGGCAGCAGTTTGTTGTACCGTGCTTTTTTTGCGCTACCGCCGCTCAGTAATGCGCTGGGCGTGCCGACCAATGCGGTGTACGGTTTTTTAACCATGCTTGTTAAACTATATAATGATTTACATCCTGATTATGTGGCGGTAGCTTTTGATAAGGGGAAAGAAACATTCCGTACGGAGCTTTATGCGGACTACAAAGGCAATCGCCCAAATGCACCGGATGATTTGCGTCCTCAGTTTGGCCTTATTCGTGAAGTGTTAGAGGCACTCGGAATTACGGTTATCGAAGAAGAAGGCTATGAAGGGGACGATATTATCGGCTCTTTAAGCAAAAAACTGGGAAATAAAGATACGGCCGTGTATATCATCACCGGTGACCGCGACAGCTTGCAGCTCGTTGATGAACACAGCACGGTTTATTTAACTAAAAAGGGTATCAGCGATATGCTCGAAGTTCGTCCCGATAATATGGCGGACGAATACGGCTATGGCCCTGACATGGTTATTGATATGAAGGCCCTCATGGGGGACAGCTCCGATAATATTCCGGGTGTGCCCGGCGTCGGTGAAAAAACGGCTCTTAAATTGCTTAATGAATACGGTACTTTAGAAGGCGTTTACGATAATATTGATTCCATAAAAGGTAAGTTAAAAGAAAAATTGGCCGACAATAAAGAGTTGGCTTTCTTGTCGCGCACCTTAGCGACTATTAAAACCGATATGGACTTAGATTATAAAGCTTCCGATTTTGTAACGTCAGCTCATGAAACGGAAATCGTGCCGCTCTTTGATCGTTTAGGTTTTCACAGCGTAACGCCGCGTCTCATCAAGGCTATGGGGATTACGGCGCCGACACCGGTTGATAGCGACTCCTTATTTGCGGATTTTGCCGAATCACCAACGGCTTCCAAATTGGAAATCGCAGGTATTGAAGCGATTACACCTGACTTTTACAAAAATAAAGATTTAGGTATTGTCGTTAAAGCCGGTGGTGCCCATCCATTCCGTACAATTGACGAAATTTTTGTGGCCAATGGTGAAACGGTAGCTCGTTTAGACGGCGGTCATGCTAAGTTCGCCGAATTGTTGCCGACTATGCTAAAGGATGCGGCTACGATTACGACGGAGGACAGTAAGTTACTCCTCGAAGTGACGGGGGACGCAAGACCGGGTACCATGCCTTTATTTACAGCCGACGGTGAACCGCGAATTTGGGATTTAACTTTGATGGCTTATTTGGCGGATCCGACGCGTACCAATTATGGTATTTCTTACTTGACCGAACGATTCAGTGCACCGACCGTGCCGGCTACGGGTGATGCCAATGAATCTGCCGCCACGGCAAAGGCTTTACTCACTATGCAATCAGTAGCGCAGGAAGTGCTCAAGGATAACGGTCTCTGGGATTTATATAAAACCATTGAATTACCGCTCGTACATACCTTGCTCGTTATGGAAAAGAATGGTATTTACATTGATAAAGCAGCTTTAGAAGAAACTCAAACTCGCTTCGAAGCGGAAGCTAACGAATTACGCGATGCCATTTATAAAGAGGCCGGGGAAGAGTTTAACATTAATTCGCCGAAACAGTTGGGTGTTATTCTCTTTGAAAAATTAAATTTACCTGTTTTGAAAAAGACGAAAACGGGTTACTCCACCAATGCGGAAGTACTCGATATGCTTCGCAACGACCATCCGATTATTGAGCTCATTTTGAAATATCGTACGGTAGTTAAATTGATTTCTACTTATTTGGAAGGTTTGAAACCGTTAATCGATAAAAAAACGGAACGCATTCACAGCACGTTTAATCAGATGGTAACGGCTACGGGGCGCCTCAGCAGTTCCGATCCGAATTTGCAGAATATTCCGGTCCGTACGGAAAAAGGACGTGAGATTAGAGCATTGTTCTTGCCGGGTAAAGGCTACGATACTTTGGTGAGTGCGGACTATTCGCAGATTGAACTTCGTATTTTGGCGCATTTGTCGGAGGATCCGGCTCTCATTAAAGCCTTTATGGATGGCGAAGATATTCACCGTTTTACGGCCGCTGAAGTGCTCGGTAAAGCGATTGAAGACGTTACGCCGACTGAACGTTCCCATGCGAAAGCGGTTAACTTCGGCATTATTTACGGTATCAGTGATTTTGGTTTGTCCCGTGATTTAGGTATTACCCGCGGTGAAGCGAAAGATTATATTGAACTATATTTCCATCGTTATCCTAAAGTTAAAGAATATATGGATAATATGGTGGCGGAAGCACATGAAACCGGCATGGTGCGCACTATGTTCGGCCGTGTCCGTTCTTTACCGGATATTAACAGCCGTAACTTTAATCGCCGCTCCTTTGCGGAACGTACGGCGATGAACACGCCGATTCAGGGCAGTGCGGCTGATATTATTAAATTGGCCATGAATCAGGTGGAACAGCGCCTAGAAGCTGATGGCTTTAAATCTCGTCTTTTGTTACAGGTGCATGACGAACTTGTATTGGAAGTCGTTAAAGAAGAAGAAAAGGCCGTCATGAAGTTATTGGCAGACATCATGGACAGTGTAGTGGAATTAAAAGTACCGCTCATTGTAGACGTACACAGTGCTACGAACTGGGCGGATGTGAAATAATAGAAAATTTTTAACAAAATCAGAGCCAAATTAAAAGCTCAAACGTTTATATAGGTGTATAGGCCTATACAATAATCACTCTATAATTGGTTAAGAGGTGAAACGAATGCCGGAATTACCGGAAGTGGAACTGATAAAAGAATATATCCATGAACACGCAGCCGGTAAAACGGTAGCTTATGTGGAATCTTTACTGCCGCGCATGTGGCGTAATTGTCCGGCTGATGTGGCGGAAACGCTAATTACCGGGCAGACCATCGAAGCCGTAAAACGAAGAGGGAAGTATTTAATCATTACTTGGCAGAATTCTGATTTACAGTTAATTATTCATTTGAAATTGACGGGTCGGTTAATCTATCGGCCAAGTGCTGAGGTAGAGCGTTTTGACCGCATTCTGTTTCACTTTACCGACGGGACAATGCTGGCGTACGGCGATGTGCGTACGCTAGGGGCGCTCTATGTGTTTGAGTCGGAGAAAGAGATTGATTTAAAAGCGTATCTGAATATGGGCGTTGAACCATTGAGTCGAGCTTTCACAAGTGGTAAACTATATGAGTTGACACGGCGTAGTTCTATGCCGATAAAGCCGTTCTTACTGGGACAGCAATTTGTAGCCGGCATCGGTAATATTTATGCCGATGAAGCTTTGTTTTTGGCCCATGTTATGCCGACCAGACCGGCCGATTCATTGAGTGAAGCGGAGACGAAGGCTTTACACCGAGCTCTGCGGAAAGTGTTACGTGATAGTTTGGCTAATGGCGGTACCAGTTTTCGCGATTATAAAAACGGTGCCGGCGGCAAAGGGCAAAATCAGGAACATTTATTGGTGTATGGTCGTGGCGGTAAACCTTGTGTTCGCTGTAAACGGACGCTCCAGGATATGACCTTGCGAGGACGTCATACCGTATTTTGCGGACATTGCCAACATTAAGATTATTTTTATTACATTATCGGGAGTTACGATGTATAAGATTGGTTTAACCGGCGGTATTGCGTCCGGAAAAAGTACCGTATCCAACTGGCTTCGAGATAAAGGAGCACCTATTATTGATGCGGATATAGTAGCGCGTGAAGTTGTTGAGCCGGGCACGCCGGGCCTAAAGGCTTTGGTGGCAGAATTCAGTGATGAAATTCTTACGCCGGAAGGCACGCTTGATCGTCCGAAGTTGGGCAGTATTATTTTTAACGATGAAGCCAAACGGAAGCGTACCAACGAAATTTTACACAGCTTCATTAAACAACGCATTGACGAATTAGCTGAAAATTTTGCCAAAGAAGGCTTCAAGGCGGTTATCTATGATATTCCCTTACTCATTGAAACCAATTGGTATAAGGAAATGGATGAAGTGTGGCTCGTAGCTATCAACGAAGATGTTCAGACGGCTCGTTTGCAGGAACGTAACGGGTATACCTTAGAAGAAGCAAAAGCTCGTATTGCCAGTCAAATGCCGTTAGCGGAGAAGAAAAACTATAGTCATGTTGTGATTGATAATAATGGCACTTTGGCGGATTTAGCGGCGCAGTTAGAACAATTATGGCAAGCAAAAGGACATGTTTTTACTGAGGAGGATGCATGAAAGGCTCTACATTCTTAGCATGGTGCCTCGTAATTTTAGGCTGGTACTATTTCGCTGTGGGCGAACCGTATCTGGCGCGCACCTATGCGTATCCTTTAGAACATAGTGCCACTGTACATGCAGCGGCCAGGGCCAATAAGATTCCCTATTCGTTAGTCGCGGGGGTAATTCTGGCGGAGAGTAAGTTCAATGAACATGCCGAATCGGCACCGGGTGCTTTGGGGCTTATGCAACTCATGCCGGACACGGCACACTGGATTGCGGAACAAATGAATGAACCAAAGTTGACCGATAATGATATTAAAGAACCGGATACTAATATTAAGCTGGGGACATGGTATTTAGCGTATTTGCTGAATGAATTTAAAGGCAATAAAATTTTGGCCTTGGCTGCGTATAATGCCGGTCGTGGTCACGTGGAAGAATGGATGAGCCAATACGATTGGGGCGATGACTTCGACGATATTGAGCAAATCCCGTTTGCGGAGACTCGTGAGTATGTAACGGCTGTTTTAAAAAATCAGGAAAAATATGAGTCTCTATACGCTATGGATGACAATCAATAGTATTAAATCAAGAGGAAGGATTATTTCAGATGGCAGATGTAATTGCAGAATGTAAGGAACGCACCTATGATTTTTCATGGTTGCCGAATACTTTGGGCGATTTTAAACTGGTAATCGATACGACGGCAGAAGACTTGTATTATCGCTTTTTTCATTATGAAAATGAACTGGGATGGCGTTGGGAAGCTTTGTATGATAAGGAAGTTGACGATTATACAGTTCATGTAGTGATGCCGCTTTTCTCTTTTACGGATATTAACTTTATTCGTGGTTCTTGGGAGGAGTTTGAGGCAGTGCTGAAAGAGCGCGCTGAGCAAGGTCTCACCGAGCGATTAATCGAGCCTCAAAAAATGTTTACGTATGCATATAAACACAAAGGCCTTGCTGACTGGGCCTATGAAGAGTTTTTACCTCAACAGGTAGGTCCTTTTGTGCGGGATATTGCCCCAAGTAATGGGGTGTGCATGATTAACGGCTCGTACATTATCGGCGAATATCGCATAATGGATGATACGTCGGGGCTGTTACTTTTCTACAATGTACTGCGTGATGAGTTTTTTGCAGAGCTTCGGCGACACAATTATCCGGAGATTAACCATGACCTCGACGCAAAGACATTGCCGGAATTGGAAGCAAAACTGGAAAGTGAGCTTGTAAGAGTGCTTACGGACTTGCAAAATCGGTTATAGTATTTGTGTTTTGGCAGTGTTCATGATATAATATACGTGATTCGAAATAAGCTTTTTTAAAAGAGTGGGCCTTGGCTCACTCTTTACTTTATAGTAAAACACTATGCAGGCGTACAGACAGGCAAGTGCTTGGCAAATACGATGTGAGTAATATTACAGGTGTTACATCAAAATGAAGGAGGCGATGACCATGAAAAGAGAAGCCGTGGAAGAATTTGTATCCTCGATAGTGGAAGGGATTATTGAGGGCACAGAGATGGAACTGGTGGATGTGGAATATGTGCGCGAACGGGATTGGTATTTGCGTGTATATTTAGATAAGCCGGGCGGAGTCGATCTTGATGATTGTCAGATTGTCAGCGAGAAGCTGAGTGAAGTGTTGGATGCTAAAGATCCGATTAAAGAAAATTATTTATTGGAAGTATCTTCACCGGGACTGGATCGTGTTTTGAAAAAAGACAAAGACTTTGTTCGTTATCAAGGCGCCGACGTTGATGTACAGTTGTTTAAGCCGGTAGATGGGAAGAAGCAATTTACCGGAGCGCTGGGCGAGTTTACCGATGAGACTATTACGATTCAAGTCGGGGAAAACCCAATCGTGTTAGAACGAAGTGCTATTGCACAGATTCGTTTGCATTTTGAATTTTAAAGATAAAAAACTAAAACAGAAAATATTGGAGGAATAATAAGTGAGTCAAGAATTAGTACAGGCAGTTATGGTGTTAACAAAGCAGAAGGGTGTATCGCCGGAAGTGGTGTTTGAGTCCTTGGAGGCATCATTGCTGCAGGCTTACCGTAAGGAGCCGGGTTCCAATCAGGACGCCTATGTAGAATTAAACCGTGAGAGCGGTGAATATAAGGTTTTTGCCAAGAAAACCGTAGTTGCTGAAGTTGAGGACGCAGAGAAAGAAATTTCTCTCGCCGAAGCTCAACAACGGGATATGCGTTTTGAAGTGGGCGACATTGTAGAAGTTGATGTAACACCTAAGAACTTCGGACGTAGCGCTGCTCATACGGCTAAGCAAATGTTGATTCAACGTCTTAAAGAAGCGGAACGCAGCATTGTGTACGAAGAATATTTCAGCCGTGAAGGTGATATCATCACCGGTCTTGTACAGCGTGTAGAAGGTCGCAATGTATTCGTTGACCTTGGCAAAACAGAAGCCATTTTACCACCGGCTGAACAGATTCCGACGGAAACATACAAAGCAGGCGATCGCATTAAATGCTACATCGTAGAAGTTAAAAAGACCACCAAAGGTCCTCAGATTATGATCAGCCGTACTCATCCGGGCCTGTTAAAACGCCTTTTCGAATTAGAAGTGCCTGAAATTTATGAAGGTGTTATCGAATTGAAATCCGTTGCTCGCGAACCGGGCATGCGCTCTAAAATTGCCGTAGTATCTCGTGATGAAACGATTGATGCGGTTGGCGCTTGCGTAGGTCCTAAAGGTCAGCGCGTTCAGAACATCGTGGATGAATTAAACGATGAAAAAATTGATATCGTAAAATGGGATGAAGATCCGGCTGTTTATATTGCCAACTCTTTGAGCCCTGCTAAAGTAATTTCCGTAGATGTAAACGAAGAAGAAAAAACATCTCGCGTTATTGTACCGGATTACCAATTGTCTTTGGCTATCGGTAAAGCAGGTCAGAATGCTCGTTTGGCTGCTAAATTGACAAACTGGAAAATCGATATTAAGAGCGAAACACAAGCAGATGAAGTAGAACCGGAAACGGCTGCTAATGAATTGCTTGAAGGTGACGGTGAAGCGTAATGAAGAAAAAAACACCTCCTATGCGTATCTGTGTAGGTTGTGGCGAGTTGCGTAATAAGAAAGAGATGCTGCGCATCGTAGCCTCACCGGAAGGTACGATTGCTATAGATAGAACCGGCAAAGCGGCCGGTCGCGGTGCTTATATCGAACCGAAAGCGGAATGCTTTGAGACTGCTTATAAAGCGAAGCGCTTGGAACGCTCCTTAAAACGAGCCGTATCAGCTGATATTTATGAAAATCTGAAAGCTGAATTAGGGCTTAACGAGGCTGAATAAGCAAATGAACGAAACGAAATTTAAGAATTTATTAGGCATGGCACAGCGAGCAGGTAAATTGTTATCCGGCGATTTTGTAGCGGAGAAAGCAATTAAGCGGGGAAATGTTCCCTTAGCCTTGCTGGCAACTGATTGTGCTAAGAATAATGCGGAGAAATATATATGGTTAGCTCAGCAATATGATGTTCCGCTTAGAAATGTTTTGACAAAAGCGGAACTGGGTCATGCCATCGGCAAAGAACAAAGAGCTATTGTACTTGTAAATGATGTGGGATTTGCGAAGGCAATGCTCAAAGAAATAGATAATTGATTTGAGGGGGCATGCAGATGTCAAAAAAAAGAATACGTGATTTAAGTAAAGAACTAAATGTAGAAAATAAACAGATTATAGACTTTTTAAGCCGTAACGGTTATGAGTCTAAGACGCCGGCCAGCGGTTTGGATGATGCAGGTATTGAACTTGTTACCAAACATTTTAAAAACCGCAGTGCTCAGGCACCAAAAGAAGCGCCTGTAAAGGCGGCTGAAATAAGTGCTAAACCGGCAGCTAAAGAAAGTCATAAAAAAGCGGAACCTAAAAAAGCAGACGCTCATAAATCCGAAGCCCCTAAAGGTGAGGCAAAGCAATCTGACGGTCAGAAACCGGCTCATAAACAAGAAGCCCGTCGTGCCGAACAAGGTCAGAAGCCTAACACGAATAAAGGAAATAACGGTAACCGTAATAATGATGGCAATCGTAATAATGAGGGCCGTCAGGATTCTCGCAACCAGCAGAACCAAAAACATGGTAATCGTCAAGAACAGCGTCAGGATAACCGCAACCAGGATAATCGCCGTCAAGACAACAAAGGTCAAGACCGTAATGACCGCAATAATCGTCACGGCGATAAGAAAAACGAGGGCGGCAATCGTAACGAACATCAAGACCGCAATCGCAATGATCATAATGATCGTAAAAACAATCGCGACAATCGCAACAGCAATAAAGAAGGTCGCAACAATCGTGACGGTGGTCGCGATAATAACAATGACCGTCGCAATAAAAAGGACAAGAAAAACCGTGGCGGCAACCGTCCACAGTCCTTATTGTCCACTTCTTTGGCGAAGAGCAAAAATCGCGTAAAACAGCGTAATGAACAGAATCGCCAGCACAAAGAAGAAGAAAAACGTAAAGCAGAAGCTATGATTGCTACTCACATTGAAATCGGCCAGACTTTAACGGTTAAAGAATTAGCGGAAGCTATGGGCCGTGAAGTGAGTGAAATCATCAAAAAATTAATGTTATTAGGCGTTATGGCGACCATCAACCAGGAAATCGACTTTGATACGGCGTCCATCGTAGCGGAAGAATTCGGTGTAACCGTTTCTGAAGCGGCACCGGAAGAAGATCCTACTGAAATCGTAGAAGTGGAAGATTCGCCGGAAAGCTTACAGCCACGTCCGCCGGTTGTTACTATTATGGGTCACGTTGACCATGGTAAAACTTCCTTATTGGACGTAATTCGTCAAACTAACGTAACCGCATCCGAAGCAGGCGGCATTACGCAGCATATCGGTGCTTATATGGTTCGTTATAAAGGCAACAAGATTACATTCTTGGATACGCCGGGCCACGAAGCGTTTACCGCTATGCGTTTGCGCGGTGCTCAGTCTACGGATATTGCCGTATTGGTAGTTGCTGCCGATGACGGTGTTATGCCGCAGACAATCGAAGCGATTAACCACGCAAAATCCGCTAATGTGCCTATTATCGTAGCCATCAATAAGATGGATAAACCGGGTGCCAACCCTGATCATGTTAAACAGCAGTTGGCTGAACACGGTTTATTGCCTGAAGAATGGGGCGGCGATGTAATCATGGTGCCTGTATCCGCTAAACAGCGTCAGGGTATTGATGACTTGCTCGAAAATATCTTGCTCGTAGCGGAAGTTATGGAATTAAAAGCTAACCCTAACCGTAATGCGCAAGGCGTTGTTATCGAAGCTAAACTCGATAAAGGCCGTGGTCCTGTATGTACTGTATTGGTACAAAAAGGTAGCCTCCGCGTTGGTGACAACATCATTGCCGGTGTAGCATACGGTAAAGTTCGTGCTATGACGAACGAACGCGGTGAAAAAGTAAAAGTAGCTCGTCCATCCATGCCGGTGGAAGTGCTCGGTTTGTCCGACGTTCCGCAGGCCGGTGAAATCATGAATGCCGTTGATGACAACGAAGCTCGTGTAATTGCCGAAAAACGTGTGGAAAAACAGCGTTTAGCTGAAATGGGTACGAGTCATAAAGTTACCTTGGACGATATCTTTAATCAGATTCAACAGGGTGAATTAAAAGACTTAAATATTATTATTAAAGCAGACGTTCAAGGCTCCGTAGAAGCATTGCGTCAGTCTTTAGAAGCAATTAAGAATCCGGAAGTTCGTATCGTTATCGTTCATGCGGCGGTAGGTGCTATCAACGAATCCGACGTTATGCTCGCATCCGCATCGAATGCGATTATTATCGGTTTTAACGTTCGTCCTGATGCAGTCGTTCGTAAGGCGGCTGAAAAAGAAAGCGTTGACCTTCGTACGTATCGCGTTATTTACGATGCCATCAACGACGTGGAAAGCGCTATGCGCGGTATGTTAACACCTGAATTCAAGGAAGTTATCTTGGGCCGTGCGGAAGTGCGCCAGGTTATTTCCACACCAAAAGCGATTGTAGCCGGTTCGTATGTGACTGAAGGTGTGATTACGAACAAATCGGAAATCCGCTTGATTCGTGACGGTGTAGTTGTTCATGAAGGTCATGTAGATTCCTTACGTCGCTTCAAAGATGAAGTTAAAGAAGTAAAGAGTAGTTTTGAATGTGGTATTTCCATCGAACGTTACCGTGATATTAAAGAAGGCGATATCATTGAAGCCTTTACGATGGAAGAAATTAAACCACAGATTTAGGAGGCGTCTATGAGTGACGTTCGCGTACGTAAGTTACAGGAATTTATTAAACAAGAGGTAAGCGGCATGTTGATGCGTGGTCTTAAAGATCCGCGCATCGGCTTCGTTACCGTTACCGAAGTAGAAGTGACGGGCGATTTACGTCAGGCTACTATTTATGTGAGTCTGTTCGGTAAAGACGAAGAGAAAAAAGCGTCCTTGCAGGCTTTGCGTCATGCAGCCGGCCATATTCGCAGCGAACTGGGCAAAGTATTGCATTTGCGCTATACACCGGAAATTTTCTTCGACGCCGATACTTCATTAGATTACAGTATGCACATTGAGTCTTTACTCAATGACATCAAAAAGGATGAGGCCAAACATGGCGATGATAAATAAGAAGGCTTTAAAAACTGCTTTAGATAAAGCCCAAAATATTATTTTGACAGTTCATGTTCATCCGGACGGCGATGCCTTGGGGTCACTCTTAGCTTTTTATGAAGCTTTGACGGCACAAGGTAAGACCGTCACTATGGTTGTGGATGACATCATTCCAGAAAAGTACAACTTTTTGGCTCCTGTGGATAAAATTCATTCCATCGAAACTATGACCGATTGGACAACGGACATGTTGCTCGTATTGGATGCCAGCACGTTCGAACGCATCGGTCGGGTCGGCGAATTATGTAAAGCCCCGATTTATAATATCGATCATCATATTTCTAACAGTCATTTTGCGGCCGGTTTATATTTGTTGCCCGAATTTGCGGCAACAGGTGAGATTTTAACTGACTTGTGTGAAAGCTGGAACTGGCCGATTACGGAAACGATGGCCAATGCATTATATATGGCCATTGCTACGGACTGCGGTTTCTTCCGCTTCAGCAATACAACTGAGAACACCTTAAATATGGCGGCACTTTGTGTTAAGAACGGTGCCAAGCCGAATGTTATTTCCGAACATGTGGAAGTGACTACGGTTGCTCGTATTGAAGTGATGAAAGAGGCTTTACAGACTATTCGTTTTTATAAAGACGGTAAAGTCGCCGTGTTGGCTCTCGACGAAGCCTTAATGGCTAAAGTAGGCGATGATACGGACGGCTATGTCGATTTGATTCGCAATGTAGATACGGTAGATATTGCTATTTTGCTAAAAGCAGTGGATACTAATGTAACTCGTGTCAGCTTGCGTGCCAAGGTCACCGATGTGAATGCCATTGCCAATCATTTCGGCGGCGGCGGTCATGTGAAAGCAGCCGGTTGTACGATTCAGGCCAATATTGACGGTGCCATCGAGCAACTCTTAACGGTGATTGGCTAATGGACGGTGTATTTCCTTTCTTAAAACCGCCGGGCATAACGAGTCATGATGC
>NZ_HF986206.1:14228-14508 GCF_000431435.1 Veillonella sp. CAG:933 | reverse complement strand
GGTACTTTGGACCCCTTGGCATATGGTGTTTTGCCGATTTTTGTAGGTAAGGCAACACGTATCATTGAGTTTACGGAATCCATGACAAAAACCTATGTGGCAGAAGGTCGCTTTGGCTACGGTACGGATACGGAAGATATTACGGGCAATCCGTTACAAGCGGAAATAACGCCTACCACTATTCCTACATGGGAAGAGCTGGGAGCTATAGTAGCTTCGTTTACCGGTAAGCAGGACCAAACCCCGTCAATTTACTCCGCCATTAAGATTAACGGCCGGC
>NZ_HF986206.1:0-14204 GCF_000431435.1 Veillonella sp. CAG:933 | reverse complement strand
CCGCCGAGCCTATGAATTGGCTCGTGAAGGTGTGGAGTTTACTTTGCCGGCTCGAACGATTGAAATTACGGAATGTACTCTTTTGGCCTATGCCTATCCGTATTTTACCATTCGCGTTACTTGTTCCGCTGGTACTTATATTCGTGCTTTGCTGCGCGATATAGAGGCTAGAGTCGGTATTCCGGCTACCATGACACAACTGGCTCGCACTGCGGTTGGTGAATATACCATCGACAAGGCGGTTACGGCGGAAGAATTGGCTGAAAAAGGTGAAGCCCTTGTAGGTGCTACCGATTCGGCATTGATGCATTTACAACCCGTAAATGTTTCAGAAAATGGCTTTATAGCCTTGAAACAAGGTAAGCAATGGCCGTATACTAAAATAGACGGTTTTCATGGTGAAGTTGACCGGTTATATCGTGCTTATAATGATGCCGGTTTTTTCGGTATTGTAAGCGGTACTGACACAGGCTTAAAAGTAGTTAAAAATATTTTTTAATAGGATTAATGTATGAAGATCTTAACATCCTTTGCAGAGTTACAACAATTACAATCTAATATTGTGTATGCCTTGGGGACTTTTGACGGACTTCACAAAGGTCATCAGACGGTTATACAAAGGGCGGTAGCGGAGGCAAAGGAGCAGGCGGCCTATACCGTTGTGGTTACGTTTGATCAACATCCTTTGCATATCCTGAGACCGGAACGTTGTCCCAGTGCTTTATTGCAAAAAGAATTAAAAGCGAAGCTATTAATCGACTTAGGTGTTGATTATGTGTTACGCCTGCCTATGAGCAAGGAATTGCTGGCTATGACGGCGGATGATTTTGTGGCGGCCTTAACTGTTCATAATGAAGTTAAAGCCTTTGTCGTAGGGCAGAATTTTACCTTTGGGGCCGGCGGCTTAGGCACTCCGGATGTGATTAAAGCCTTAGTTGAGCCTAAAGGGATTCAAGTATATGCTTTAACTTTGGCTAAATGTAATGAAGTGCAGGAACATGTATCCAGTACATTAATTCGTGAAGCTGTCAAAGTGGGCCATTTTGAATTGGTTAATACTTTATTAGGTCGTCCTTTCATGTTCAAAGGTACTGTCATTGAAGGGGACCGTCGTGGTCGTATTCTCGGCTTTCCGACACTAAATTTTTTATATCCAAAGGAATTGACTTTGCCACCTGACGGCGTTTATGTAAATCGCGTATTTATTGACGGTAAGTGGTACGAAGGGGTTGGCAATTTGGGTGATAATCCTACCTTTGAAAACCAATACCATCGTTTTGAAGTCCATCTGTTTAATTTTGATAAAATGGTTTATGGCTATGAAGCGACCGTTGAATTTTGGAAGTTATTACGTCCGGAGAAACGTTTTGATTCACTTGATGAATTGATAAAGCAGATGAAAATTGATGAACAAGCGGCCAAAGATTTTTTCAAACAAAAATAAAATAAAATTTCTTAAGAACACCATTGAAGCTTAGAACTTTGATGGTGTTTTTTTTGTATATACTTATTAAAATTCAGGTAAGTTTTTCTTAAAATAGCTAATTTATTAAAATTTTTAATACAATTTATCACAAAATATCCGCATAGGATAAACTCATGTATTCTTTTGGTTGACATTTTGCGATGATAAGAGTAAGATAAAAAGCACAATATTTTAAGGAGGTTATATTATGGCTATACGTTTTTCAGACCCGGTTAATGCAATCAAACACTCAGATACAGGAGATATTTTAAAACTCATTGCGCAGCCCGATATGATTTCCTTCGCCGGCGGTTTACCGGCCGAGGAATCATTCCCGGCCGAAGAAATTAAGAAAGCTACGGAGCTCGTTCTGAACGGTGATGCCGGTAAAGCATTGCAATATGGACCATCATTGGGGTATGAACCGCTTCGTGAAAGCATTGCGAAGCGCATGAATCGAATTGTAAAAACACAGTATACGAAAGACAATATTTTAATCACTTGCGGCTCCCAGCAGGGCCTTGATATGTTATGTCGTTTATTCTGTAATAAAGGGGATACGGTTCTTGTAGAAAAACCGTCTTATTTGGGTGCCATTACGGCTTTTAATTTGACTCAGGTTAATTTTGTTGAAATCCCCGGTGACGGTAAAGGGATGATTATTTCCGAACTTCGCAAAGCTTTGGAAACGCATGATGTGCGCTTAATCTACATCGTTACGGACTTCCAAAACCCAACCGGTATTACTTGGACCCGTGAACGCCGTGCAGAATTCATGGAAGTGGTGGATGAATTTGAAGTACCGGTTATTGAAGATAATCCGTACGGTGAACTTCGTTATGAAGGGGAATACTTACCGTCTTTAACTACCTTTGATACGAAGAATCTGGTTTGCTCTTTAGGGACCTTCTCTAAAACCTTTGCGCCGGGCTTCCGTCTCGGTTGGATTGCGGCCAATCCATTGTTTATCGAAAAACTGGATCTGTTAAAACAGAATATGGACTTATCCACAGCACCGTTTTCACAGCGTGTTTGCGAAACTTGGCTTCAAAACTTCGATTTTGATGCGCATGTACAATCTATCATTAAATTGTACAAAAGTCGCCGTGATGCTATGCTTAAAGCTATTGATGAGTTCTTCCCTAAGGAAGTTACCCATACTTATCCTGAAGGAGGGCTTTTCATCTGGTGTACCTTACCGGAACAGCTTAAATCTCGTGATATTTTAAAACAATGTATCGAACGTAAAGTTGCCTTCGTACCGGGCGAAGCATTTTTCACATCGGAAGGTAATACCAATTTCTTCCGACTCAATTATTCTTGCAACGACGAAGCTACTATTCGTGACGGAATCCAACGCATTGCAGATGTGTTAAAAGAAAATTTAAAATAACGATGTATTGCATATAAAGTTGTATTGTATATAAAGTCGTATTGTATATAATAGCTGAATATGTAAATGATGACCTGAGTATCTTCGGTGGCTGTAAAAAGCAGTGATGATATTCAGGTCATTTTGCTATCAAGTATTCTTTTAAAAATATAGTTTGTGATTATCAAGTGGGAAGAAATTTCCGAGTTGATTAAAATTTGAAGCGTTTATTTTTGCCGCAATGGGAAATTCATGGTAGAGGCTATAAGAATGCAGGGGAATATGGTAAAATATAAGAGCATGAGAAGATACAAATGTTCTTCTCCAAATATAACCCAATACTTATTGGAAGCTATAGGCAATACTTATTGGACACAGCTATATGAGAAACGAGGTTATTATGAATTTACAAGAAGCACGTCAGAAAATTGATGAATTAGATAAAGTTCTCATTACGACATTTGAACAACGTTTGAAAGTGATTTTGGAAATCGCCAAAATTAAAGAACAGGAAAATATTGGAATTTACGAACCGGAACGGGAGCAAGAAGTATTGGCTAAATCTCTTAGCTATGTACAGGCCGGTGATTTGAAAGGCTATGTAAATAACTTTGTAAATTCTATTTTAGATATTAGCAAGACTTGTCAGAAACAACACATGCAGCAGCATATCTTTTTGATTGGCATGCCCGGTGCCGGCAAAACTACGGTTGGTAAGGCTTTGGCACAACATCAGGGGATGGAATTCTACGATTTAGATGCGGTGATTCAAGAGAAAACCGGTAAATCCATTCAGAATATTATTATTTATGATGGCGAAGAAGCATTCCGTAAAGATGAATTTGAAGCTATTACAGACATTGTAAATCACAAAATGCCGGCTGTTATTGCGACCGGCGGTGGCACTGTATTATCAGAAGATACGGTAAAACTCATGCGCGAATCCGGTTTTGTGGTGTTTATTCATCGCGATGTAACCCAGATTCTCGATGATTTGGATATGGAAATTCGCCCATTATTGAAGGAAAGTATTGAATATATTTTCCGCCTTTACGAAGAGCGCTATCCACTATATGAAAAAGTCAGCCATGTAAAAGTGCAGAATGCCAGCACTATTGCGGACGCAGTGGATCAAATCGTAGAAGCTTTGCCTAAAGTGGTTCGCTAATGGAAACGCTCCGAGGTATTGTGCAACGGCTCATTTATCAGAATGAAACCAATACCTACTGTGTGTTTCTATTGGAAGATTATAATGAAGAACGAACTGTTTGCACAGCTAATTTAGAAGCCCCTAAAGAAGGGGACGATTTGGAACTATCCGGTCGCTATATTACGCATAAAAAATATGGCCGCCAATTTGAGGCGGCCACCTTGGAACGGTTAAAACCGGATACTTTATACGGCGCTAAGCAATACCTGATCAATTTAGGTGTTAAAGGGTTGGGCGAGAAGTCGGTGGATAAAATTATTGCCTATTTTGAGGAAGCCCTTCTTGATATCTTACGCGCCGAAGATCCGGAAGCTTTATTGGAAGTTCCCGGTTTACGTAAAAGTGTAAAAGAAGAATTGTATAATGCATTACGCGGCGAAGGTTTGCTTCAGGAAATCAATCGGTTTCTGGAAAAAGCAGGCCTTAGTTCGCGTTGGAGCCGCACTTTATATACGACTTACGGTGGTGCGGCCATCGATGTATTGCGAGATAATCCGTTCCGCTTAATGGAAGTAGATGGCTCAATCCCATTTTCTATGTGTGATACTTTGCGCAATTCTTTAGGAATCGAACCGAATGATGAGCGGCGTATTGAGGCGGCTATTCTATACACCTTAAAGAATATTGGCGATAACGGTCACAGCTGTATGCCCGCCGATGAGTTAATCGGTATGGTCTTTGATATGCTCGGCGGTTTTGCCGATGAAGTAGCAGCACGCTTGGAAGAACTTTTGGACATTGGTCAGATTGTAGCCACTGATTATGATGGTTTACTCTATATTTATTCGCCGAATATTTATAATGCCGAATCGGACGCCGCTTATTTGACGCAAAATCTCATGGCCGATTCCGATGTGATTACCCTCGATTTAGAATCTTTTATTGCCGGCTTTGAAGTAAAAAAAGGATTGCAGCTGGGGGATGCTCAAAAAGAGGCCATAGCCCTTGCTTTACAAAATAAAATTTCCCTAATTACCGGCGGTCCGGGGACCGGCAAAACAACGATTATTCAAGCTTTGGTGGAAGCGTTCCAACAGACGCCGCAGAATCGTATTCTTCTATGTGCACCGACGGGACGCGCAGCCAAGCGCCTTACCGAAGCAACCGGTTATGAAGCCACCACGATTCATCGTATGTTGATGCCGATACAGGGCAGTGATTCTTATGAATTTACTAAAAACGAAGATGATTTATTAGAAGCGGATGTCATTATCGTGGATGAAGCGTCCATGTTAAATGTTCAGTTATATTATTCACTGTTAGCGGCTATTCCCGAAAATGCCTATGTGGTCATCGTCGGTGACGTGGATCAGTTACCGCCAATCGGAGCCGGATTTATTCTGCGTGACTTATTGGATAGTCAAATTATACCGTCCGTTCGTTTGAATACGATTTTCCGCCAAAAAGAGGGAAACCGTATCGTAACGAATGCCCATGAAATCAATAAAGGGGATATGCCGGAATTGACTTCAGAAGGTGAATTTAGATTTGTTGAAGTCCACAGTGTGACCGACATGATGCATCGTGTGGTAGCTTTGTATCGTGAAGCATTAGCTGAGTGTGATGATGAGCTGGATGTGCAGATTATCTCACCAATGCGCCGCGGGGGAGCCGGTAGTGTAGCTATTTCTAAAACGGTTCAGGCAGCGGTTAATCCACAGGTGGCTACGCGCAGTGCCGTTAAAATTAACGGCCAGACCTATCGTGTCGGTGACAAAGTTATTCAGGTCCTGAATAATTACGAATTGGAAGTATTTAATGGCGAAATCGGTGTCATTTTTTCAATTTCAAAAACAGAAGTGTGCATACGCTTTATGGATAAAGAAGTGCATGTGCCGATGGAGGATATGAGTTCCTTCATGCTTGCTTATGCCATTACGGTTCATAAGAGCCAAGGCAGTGAGTACGGCACGGTCATTATTCCGTTTATTCCGACCTATCATCAGATGCTGCAACGCAATCTTCTGTATACGGCCGTGACACGAGCCCGTAATAAAGTAATTTTGGTGGGCACAAAATCGGCGGTGCAACGAGCCGTAACGACACAAAGCGGTACTACAAGGTATACTTTATTTAAAGAACGTTTACAGGGACTGATATAATTTTTGATAAATAGATAAGCTGAAAAACATTGTAATGAAACAGCTTGGGGATTTGTAGCAATGCACTTAAGGGGAAGTGAATATTAATGCATTGGAGTGAATTTGTATTTCCGCCTACCTGTCCCGGTTGCGGTACGGAAGTATGGCACCGCGGGGAATGGTGCGAAGCTTGTTTTAATGAACTGTACGATGTGCGTCACGTTACCGATTTGGATGGTCTCGCACTTCGCGAAGTCTATGTAATCGGTCATTATGACAAGGGACTTAAAAGCATATTGGGAGATATTAAATTCCACGGAAAAAAGGAGCGGGTCAAATGGGCCACTCCTTTTTTGTATTCGTTTATGGTTGACCCGGTTCACAAGCTTTCGTTTAAGCCTGACTATGTGGTGCCTATTCCTGTCAGTGCCAAAAAGCGTGTCATAAGAGGATATAATCAGGTTGATCTTTTATTTAAAAATTGGGCAAGTTGGCTTGGTTGGTATTGGCTGGATTGCTTGGAGAAGATTGACTCTACACAGGCTATGTTTTCCTTGGGGCGTGTGGAACGTAAGGCCAATATGGTCAATGCGTTTAAGGCGATGGAACCTCTTGTTAAGTCCGGTCAGTTAGAAGGTAAGTCAATTTTGTTGGTGGATGATATTTTTACAACCGGAGCCACCTTGGAATCGGCAGCGGAAGTATTGAAAGAGACGTATAAGGTTAAAAATATAGTAGGGGTTACATTGGCTGGGGGCCATTAGAAATTTATGTAGTTTAATATCAAGTATTTTCAATCCAATTAGAGATTTCGTCAACAAAGCTACTTTTTTCCTTATATTGAGGATGTCCGACACGAAGCACATAAAAGGTTTGTTTGCCTAGAGTCGCAATTGCTTCTTGCCAAGGCATTGTTCTTTTTCCGATAGACCTAATACCATTGTAATTAATAGTAAAGCTGTTAAAGACATTAGGAATATAATTGTCATAAAAATAGGAAGTATAATAAATTATATGTGTAGGGTTGATGATTTGTAATTCGTTTTGAAGCACTTTTAACTTTAATATACAATTATTTTTTATAGAATCAGAAGTAGTATCTACTCCTCCTGAACTGTTACATTTTACTATATTGGTAAAAGCAATGTTCTCAATAGAATCATTCTTGAATATTTTTTGCGAAATAGCGCGGGTATAGCTCCAATATGCCCAGCGTTTGTTCCATAGCTTGTCACGGGCATATTGAAAGGTATTACGAAAATTATTTTCAATTGCGCCAGGATTACCTCTGGCGTTTTTTCCTACGAATAAAATACGCTTTTGGTGGTTATTAAAATTAGACCCAACACACCAGCAACCAATAGGCATGGATAAATTTGAATCTTGGTGACAATCAGTGCATATTTTATTGGTGCCAACGCCTAGTGTAAGATATTGTTGAGCCAATCTTTCTTCTATATCATTATAATAGTTCATTGATATATCTCCCTAAGATAACATTATTATTGATGTTATTATTATACAAGATTTCTACAGTGATGTAAGAGTAAATATTAAAAAAACAGCTCCCGCTTTAGCGAGAACTGTTTCTTGTCATTGGGCTTATATTATATGAACGAATATAATGGCGTTTAATTGTATTAGCCGATAATTTCAATAAAGGCTTTGACTAAATCAGGATCGAAATAAATACCGGAACCACTGAATAATTCCTGTTTAGCCGTTTTTTTACTCTTAGACCAGGATTCCGTTGACGGATTAATAGCGGAATCATAGTAATCGGCAATGGCGATGATGCGAGCACCTAGTGGAATATTACTGCCGCATAAGTGTTTAGGAAATCCGGAACCGTCCCAACGCTCGTGATGGTATCGGATGTAGGGGATAATCGATTGACAACATGGATAGTTTTCAATCATGTTTGCCCCGTTTGCCGGATGCTGACGATATTTAGATAATTCCTGACGATTAAAGAATGGCGCTTTTTTTAAAACCGCAGAGGGCATCATAATAAGACCCAAGTCGTGCAATAATGCGCCATGTCTGATTTGTTCTATTTCGTTGGCCGGTAGCCCTAGTTTTGCGGCAATGCTGACAGAGTGATTCGCTACATTAATGGAGTGTGTATATAGCTCGTAGCTTTTCATGCGAATCATCTGCAGGAGCTGGGCACTGATAGCTTCTAAGCTATCTTTTTCCAATTCATATAAGCCCGATGGCTGCATTAAAGATAACATAAACATAATACTGAGTCCTTCCCTTTGTGTCCCCATTTAACAAGTAAACACATTATACAATATTTAGGAATTTTTTGGTATAGGTTGACGTTGCTATCTATGTATAGCAAGTTGTTGAAAAATTGAAAGATGTATGGTTGATTTATGAGAAACTAAAAGAGAATACGGTAAGTAAAGGAATTGTAAAGATTGAATACTTTCACAACCTAAAGTATCAAGGAAAATAAATATTTTTGCCATATCATTTTTATATAGACAAAGTAAAATTCTTTGCGTATAATTTCTTCATACGGGTCTGTGGTTGAAAGTCGAGGCCAGTCGCAGGCAAAACGATCCACGTAAGTAGTGCAACGACATTATGAGCATGGTGCGGCTTAGATGTAAGACCTACCGATAAAATCGAGAGGAGTAGTAGTGGGGAGCCACGGGCTTAGGAGCGAACCTTCCAGTAGGCGAGTGTGGGGGCAAAGACCAGGTCAGCCGTATGTAAAAAGGCAGCTTTCGGGCTGCCTTTTATTTTTATACAAAATTTTCTGAATTTTTATACATTTAGCTATTGACTATTTATGCAAGGTTATGTATAATCATGTCATACCAATTAGAGAAACTCAGTTGAGAGAGAGTTTGAATTCATGATTATACAAGAAGAAGAGTAGGAGATGGAATTATGTTTACACAGAAGATGAAGAAAATTATGTTAACAGGTATGGCGGTATTAGCCATGGGTGCTTTGGTGGCCGGTTGCGGCAGTGATTCGAACAGCGGTCAAGCTGCCAATGGCAAACAAGTGATTAAAGTAGGTACTAATGCGACATTTGTACCGTTTGAATTTAAGGATGAAAGTTCCCAAGATTTAACCGGTTTCGATATCGATATGGTAAAAGCAATTGCTAAAAAGATGAACGCCGATGTGCAGTTCAAAAATGTAGCCTTTGATGCTTTGATTCCAAGTCTTGGCAATAAAGATATTGATATGGCGGCTTCCGGTATGACGATTACGAAAGCAAGATCCGAAAAAGTATTGTTTGCCGCTCCTTACTATGAATCCGGTATGGCCGTAGTAGTTAAAGGTAACTCGCCTATTAATACATTAGAAGATTTACAAGGCAAAAACATTTCTGTTCAGATGGGGACCATCGGTGCTGATTTAGCCGGCAAAATTGCCAATGCAACATTGAAACAGTTTGACCACAGCAGTGATGCCTTATTAGAACTTAATAAAGGTGGCGTTGATGCAGCCGTACTTGATTTACCGGTAGCACAATATTATGCATCTAAACATCAAGGTGATGTAAAAGTAATTCCGTATCCTAATACGAAAGAATACTTTGGCTTCGCATTTGCTAAAAACAACAAAGAATTACAGGAAGCTGTAAATAAAGCCTTAGCCGAAATGAAGAAAGATGGCGAATTGAACGCTATTTACCAGAAATGGTTCAAAACTGATGCCCCTGCTGATATGCCGACTGAATGGTCCGGTAACTGATTAAATCAGGGCAAATCGTTAAATTAAATGTTGTGCTCTAATTACCTTAGCCAATACATTTGAGCAACAGGAAGTACTATGTAAAAATATTTAGCAATACAAGCGCTAAAATTTTAGCATAGTACCTTTTTGTATATTTACATGGTAGTATAAAATTGTAGTATTATTACACAATGTTTTGTGAAATGAGGAGGAACATTATGAATTGGAAAAAAGGGTTAACCTTATTTATGGCAGTGGGTTTAGCGGCCGGTGTTTTAGCGGGTTGCGGCAGTGACACGGCTTCTGACAAAAAGGTAATTACATTTGGTGCGGAAACTACGTATCCGCCGTTTGAGTTTGCCGAAGATAACACCTATAAAGGTTTTGACGTAGATTTAAGTAATGCCTTGGCTAAAGAAATGGGCTATGAATCAAAATTTGTAAGTCTTCCTTTTGATGGTTTGATCCCAGCCTTGCAAAGTAAACAGATTGATGCTATTGCATCCGGCCTTGTAGTGACAAAAGAGCGTGAGGCTAAAGTTAATTTCACAGCACCGTACTATCATGTAAAACTCGTTATGGTGGTTCGTCAAGATACCAATAATGTTAACGGTGAAGCGGATATTGCCGGTAAAACCGTAGGCGCACAAATCGGAACTACCGGTGCTATGTTGGCGCAGGAAAAACCGGGTACAACGGTTAAAGAGTTTGACGCTATTACCACTATGCTTCAAGATTTAGAAGCCGGCAATATTCAGATTGCCATGCTCGATGAACCGGTAGCTAAATATTACATTCAAAAATTAAACATGAAAGATTTAAAAATTGTACCGGTTGGCTTACAAGATCATACGGTAGCTATTGCGGTTCGTAAGGATGATAAAGAGCTATTGGATAAAATGAATGCGGCTTTTGAAAAATTAAAAGCTAACGGCGAATATGATAAATTACAGCAAAAATGGTTTGGTGACATTCAATAATTATTCGGCTTAAGTGACAGGTGATACAAATGGATTACACAAAATTATATGCAAAGCGGGCGCTTCAATTGGAGCGTTCCGCCATTGCGGCCTTAAAGGATGAGGCTAAAACGGTGCCGGGCATTTTGTCACTCGGTGAAGGTGTTCCGGCATCGGAATTATTCCCGGTGGAAGAATTAAGTATTGTAGCGGCTAAAGTATTTAAAGAAGAAGGGCGTGAAGTGCTACAATATGGGGACGGTTTGGGCGGTTTGGAATTACGCCGCCATTTAAGTCGTATTATGACTAAATACGGCATTAATATTGAGGCCGGCCAAATTCAGGTAACCAGCGGTTCCATGCAGTCATTGGATATGGCAGCTCGCTTATTTTTAGAAGCGGGTGATACCGTGTTGGTAGAAGATCCCACTTTTATTGACGCTAAGAATTGCTTAGCTATGACGGGTGCTTCACTCAAGGGGATTCCTTGTGACGAAGAAGGCATGGATTTACAGTTATTGGCAAAGTCTCTTGAAACAGATTCCACCATTAAGGCGATATATGTAATTCCTGACTATCAGAATCCTACGGGCCTTTGTTGGTCTGATAAAAGACGCCGTGAGTTTATGGATTTGGTTGTAAAATATAATGTAATTATATTAGAAGATAATCCTTACGGTGAAATTACCTACACCGGCAAATATCATAAAGCGCTTAGTGCTTATGATGCGAAAGGACAAGTTCTTTTCATGGGAAGCCTGTCTAAAACCTTGAGCCCGGGACTAAGAATCGGTTGGGTAGCAGGCCGGGCAGATATTATGACGCAGCTTTCTTTGGTTAAGGAATGCTCCGATATACATAGTTCCTTGCCGGATCATGCATTGGCGGCCGGTTTTATGAATATATATTCTTACGATGGTCACGTGGCGTCAATGAATAAGGTATATAAGGAACGACGAGATACGTTGGTAGCCGGTTTGCAGCAATTGTTGCCTGAATTCACATTTACCGTGCCGGAAGGGGGCTTCTTTTTGTGGCTGGCCTTACCGGAAAATGTGGCTGAGTATGAATTTTTTCAAAATGCCATAAAAGCCGGGGTTTTGGTAATTCCGGGCACTCCGTTTTTTGTAAATAAACCGGAACGAGGCTATGTGCGGCTTAATTTTACCGGCCTTGGACCGGATGACTTAACTGAAGCAGTGAAGCGATTAGCCCGGGCTTACCAAAATATGATTAAATAACTATTGACATTGTATAAAAATACATATATAATGACGTAAGCATATAAAACAGTATATATATTACTCGGTAATAAAAGATGCTTGAGAATATACAGTGATTGGTAAGTATTAGTTATAAGGAAAGGGTTAGTTATGAGTTTCGATTGGAGTTTAATTTGGGATAATATACCGATTCTCTTACAAGGGGCGGTCATTACGATACAAATTACGGTAATGGCGGTTGGTTGCGGTTTTTTCATCGGTATGATTGCCGCGTTGGCTAATTTGTCACGCTTTAAAATTGTTCGTTTATTAGTTAAATGTTACGTTGAATTGTTCCGTGGCACACCGTTATTGGTTCAGATTTTTATGATTTATTTTGCCTTGCCAATGGTTATCGGACAATCCATCAATCCATATGTGGCTGCGGTTACGGCTTGTAGTATTAACTCCGGTGCTTACGTTTCCGAAATTTTCCGTGCCGGTATTCAGTCTATCGATAAAGGCCAGATGGAAGCTGGTCGTTCCTTAGGTCTCACTTGGGCTCAAACTATGCGCTATATCGTGATGCCACAGGCATTTAAAGCGATTATTCCGCCACTTGGTAATGAATTTATCGCCATGATGAAAGATACCTCCTTAGTATCGGTTATCGGCTTTGAAGAATTGACACGTCGCGGTCAGTTGATTATTGCCAGAACTTACGGATCCTTTGAAATTTGGACAGCCGTTGCGATTATTTATTTAATTATGACCTTAAGTATTTCGCAATTAGTTGCATTCCTTGAAAGGAGATATAATATCAAATGATTAAGATGATTGATGTTTATAAAAGTTTTGGTAAAAACGAAGTCCTTAAAGGGATTAATCTTCATGTGGAACGCGGGGAAGTAGTCGTTATTATCGGACCGTCCGGTTCCGGTAAGAGTACGGTGTTGCGCTGCATGAACTATTTGGAAGAGCCAACCTCCGGCGATGTTATCGTAGACGGTATGAATTTAAATGTTAAAGAAAACATTAACAATGTGCGTGCCGAAGTAGGGATGGTATTCCAGCGTTTTAACTTATTCCCGCATATGACGGTACTCGATAATATTACCTTGGCACCACAGAAGATTCGCAAGATGTCCAAGGAAGAAGCTGAAAAAATCGCCCTTGAGTTGTTGGCCAAAGTAGGCCTACAGGACAAAGCCGATTCGTATCCGCAGCAATTGTCCGGCGGGCAACAGCAGCGTGTAGCTATTGCCAGGGCGCTCGCGATGAAGCCGAAAGTGATGCTCTTTGATGAACCAACCTCGGCGCTTGATCCGGAAATGGTAAGTGAAGTTCTCGATGTTATGAAGAACCTCGCCAAAGAAGGCATGACCATGGTTGTAGTAACGCATGAAATGGGCTTTGCTAAGGAAGTAGGGACTCGCGTTCTCTTTGTTGATGAAGGCAAGATTCTCGAAGAAGGAACTCCAAAAGATGTATTTGAACATCCGACCAATGAACGTACCCAACTGTTCCTTTCTAAAATTTTATAATTGCTTTATAACGCCCTTAATTAAGGGCGTTATTTTATATGATTCAAGATGAATAAATTTTAATTATTTATGACTAAATTGTGACAGATTATTTTATATTTTATATTAGAAAATTAATTTATGACTTTTTGATTAAAAGTTTTAATAATCTTGTTAAACACAGTATTTGTCGATGTTTGCAGCCTGGCAATAGTTAAAAATTTTTACTTCATAATTAACAAGCTGTTTAATTTTGCATAATAGAGCCATAAATAATTGTATGTATACTTATAATGCATATACAGCATAATAAACTTGTTTTTTAATACTTACTGTGCTAACATTATTGAAGGGTACCATAAGTACTCTAATGCAGGGATTTTTTAGGAGGAGTCTTTTATGCTCGGTAAAGTTAAGTGGTTCAGTGCAGAAAAAGGTTATGGATTTATTGAAAGAGAAGACGGTGGCGATGTATTCGTACATTTCTCCGCGATTCAGGAAGATGGTTTCAAATCCTTGAACGAAGGTCAAGAAGTAAACTTTGAAATCGTTGACGGACCTCGCGGCCCACAGGCTACGAATGTCACTAAAGCATAAATAACTACACTGAGAGATCGGCTTCGGCCGGTCTTTTTTATTTGCCAAAATTACAATTTTAGAGTTATAGGACAAAAAGTGTGTGTAAAA
>NZ_HF986205.1:10248-14898 GCF_000431435.1 Veillonella sp. CAG:933 | reverse complement strand
TCATGCCTATTCGGCGTACAAAAAATGACTGACCACTTGCTGTAACAAGTAGTCAGCCCATAAAAAATACCTTGACGGTGACCGCTCGGGGCGTAAAAGTATTTAATCCTTTACATCGTAAAATTTAAAGCCTTGCGCTTCTGCTTGTTGTATTAGTTTTTGTCTTAACGGAACTGCCTTTTTACCGGCAACCTGTTTTGTGAACGAATCTACACGACGATTCGTATCACGCATATCATAATACTGTTCCATTTCTTCATCGTAATCTTCCAAAAGTTCGAGGTACGAGTCAAACACAGTATATGAATCATCAAATACATTAGCTTCACGAGGCATTCGCGGTTTTAATTGCGGCTTCTGATTAGGTACGCCAATGCCGACACCTACTACCGGAAATGTCAGTTCCGGTAATTTCAAAAGTTCGATCATCTTAGGTACATTATTTAAGATACTGCCAAAGAAAACAGTACCGAAGCCACCAAGCTCTGCAGCTGCCACCATGTTTTGAGCGGCTATGGCTGCATCCGTCCAGCCTTGGAAGAAACGATCACTATCACGTTCAATGTCACTCGTTATACCTTGTTCACGAGCTATGCGTGAGTTACGGTACGCATCGACTATAAAGATAAATAGTTCCGGTACCCGTGCTACATACTCTTGGTTGCAAACTTCCGCGATAGCCGCTTTCAATTCGGGATTTACAATGCGGATAATACTAAAGCTTTGCAGGCCCATGCTGGTAGCCGTTCGTTTAGCAATATCCAGTAGTATG
The DNA here is from genome assembly GCF_000431435.1 of Veillonella sp. CAG:933. Lineage (NCBI taxonomy): Bacteria > Bacillati > Bacillota > Negativicutes > Veillonellales > Veillonellaceae > Veillonella > Veillonella sp. CAG:933. The sequence continues at coordinate 14,126 of NZ_HF986205.1, read as the reverse complement.
CTCAATTGTTGCGGCGGCATAGGACTGGATTTAAACTCACGAATAGTACGATGATTTAATAAAACGTCAATAGGATTCATGGGATCGTCTCCTTTACTAAAATACATCGACTGACAAAGTCAGTGAATTGTATTTTACCACAGATTTCCATCATATTGCACATTAAAATAATTACACACTATGACAAAAATCATACTTATACTGTAAAAGTCATTCAATATCGATACTATATCTACCCCAGTATCTAATATCGAAGTTTCTCTTTTTACAGTAACATTATTTAGTAGGCTTGTCTAGTCCTTAAATAATTAATAAAACAATCAATTATTTAGACAAATCCCCGCTTCCTCCCCAAAAGCCGCCTGCTATTATTCTTAATTCACATATTAAATTTCACGATCATGAATACTATACTTAGAATATAACTAATGCATGGTTATATGTCAAGCAATATATTGTCATGCATAAATCATCAACAAATACTCATACTTATTTGATTTTATACGGTAAATCGTTTATTTTCTTTAATTTTTTATACAATAAATGGCATTCATGAAAATAAAAATTGCCTAAATGTCCATAATTTGCTATACTACATGTATGGTAACGAAATTTATTTTTCAGTTTTCAAAGTAAAAAAGGAGTCATCAAATGAAACTTCAATTAACAAAACATTTAACTCGCGGTCTTTTAATTGCAGCTTTGGCAGTAGGCTTCACCGGCTCTGCTTTGGCCGCTGCACCGGCTGATACAGATGCACAAATTCACGTAAGTGGTACAGCAACCCGCTCCGTAGCGCCAAACTATGCCATTCTTCGTTTAGGTATTACCAGTGAAGCATCTACCGTAGGAGCTGCTAAAACTACTAACGATCGTGTTATGAGTGATTTAATTGCTCGCCTTGCTAATGTAGGCATTACTAAAAATAACATTCAAACATCCTACTTCTCCGTTTCCCCTAAAAACGATTACAGCACTACCCGTGATCGTTCTGCCAACTCTGTTGTAGGTTATACCGTATTCAACTCCGTAGCTGTTCGCATCAATGACTTGAGCAAAATCAGCCAAGTTATCGACAATGCAGTGGCGGCAGGTGCCAATAACATTCAGTCCCTCAGCTTCGAAGCCGATGTAGACCAAGCTTTGAATGACCAATTGACTGCTGAAGCTGTTAAAAACGGTCGTCATCAAGCCGAAGTGATTGCCGGTGCTTTAGGTCAACAGTTGGGCGGTATTAAAGACGCTTCCGTAGGCGGCACTAACACGTACACTATGGAAAGCTCCATGCGTCTTTATAAAGCATCTGATATGCTTGGTTCTTCCACGCCGGTAGAACAGGGTGAAATCACCGTAAGCAAAAATGTTGATTTAACATTCTATGTTCGTTAATTTGCTTCATATAGTGAATCCGTTTAAATAACTGCATAAATACTAAAGCCGAGTTCCGTGGAACTCGGCTTTTTTCGTGCCTGTATAGGCTTGTAAATTAAGCATATACGCCTATATTTTCTTTATTTAGAGTTCTATTAATTATGAGCGACTAACCACAGAGTGGCCAAACAGCCATTACTCTTCCGGTACGATACCCACATGGACAGCTACGATACCACCGGTCAATTCGTAATACGTAGCGTCCTTATACCCCACTTCGTTAAAGTATTCAAGTACTTTTGACTGATGTGGATAACGACGTAACGATTCAGGTAGCCAAGCATAGGATGACTGGTCTTTACTTAACTTACCCAATACAGGCAAGATTTTTTCAAAATACGCATAGTATAACTGTTTAAAACCGAAAACGGTAGGCTTAGCCAATTCTAAAGTTACTACACGGCCGCCCGGTTTAACAACACGCTTCATTTCACTGAGGGTTTTGATGATATCCGGCACATTACGCAATGCAAATGCGCTCATGGCGCAATCGAAAGTGTTGGCGTCATAGGGTAAATTCATAGCATCCCCTTCTACTAAATTTACCTTATCGAGTAAACCGGCCTGATTCAAACGAACTTCACCCTGGGCCAGCATTTCCGGACTAAAATCCAAGGCTTCAATATGAAGACTCGGCATTTGGCGCAATGCTTCTTTCGTCAGCATCCCCGTGCCGCAAGCAACGTCTAAAATATTCATATTTTCAGTTAATGCCATTTTTTCAACGGCAAAACGGCGCCAATACGAATCTTGGTGAAAACTCAACAATGAATTCATAAGGTCGTAATGCTTTGCTATATGTGAAAAAACACCTTGCACATATACTTCCTTTTCCGCATGATTGGAAAAGCTTAATGACTGCTCTCTTGTATTCCCTTGCATATCTTCTTCACTCACAATCTAGTTTAAACCTATATACCTACCATAATACGCTATCAATCGTCCGACTAACTACAATTTACTGCCATTTCAAACTATAATTAATCGATTAATAAATCCTCTACTATATTATTGTACCATATATACCATTTATATTTGATGATTCTTTTCATTATAATGTGTTTCTATAGTATAACTAATAGTTCTCCATTTTGTAAAGTAATTGTGAGCACTAAAAAAATCGATAAATAAGGTCAAACATTTTATTTTAAAGTATATTTTTCAAAATAGACTAATTTTATTCAAATTGCCTCTTGATATTATTCCTTGTCCGTATTATAATGACATATGTCCATTACAAATGCATTATTTTGAGTGTCTAAGGAGAGATTATTATGAAAGCAATTTTACAAGTGTTTAACCGAGTCAAACTGATTTATCAAATCATGATAGGGCTGGTCATCGGTATTTCTGTGGCCCTGATTAATCCGGCTGTTGGTAAAGACTTGTCACTGCTGGGGATTATCTTTGTAGGCGCCTTAAAAGGGATTGCACCGCTATTGGTATTCTTCCTTGTTATTGCTGCCGTTTGCCGCCATCGGGCCGATCAAAAAACCGGCATGAAAAAAATCATCGTCATGTATATGGTAGGCATGTTCTTATCAGCATTAATTGCTGTTTTTGCCAGCTACCTCTTCCCGGCCACTCTACATTTAGTGACTGCAGCTGAAGATGCCAAAGCTCCACAAGGCATCGCGGAAGTATTGATTACTTTATTACGTAATATCGTAGATAATCCGCTTCATGCTATCATGACCGGTAACTATATCGGTATTTTAGGTTGGGCTGTTGTTATTGGTTTTGCCCTTCGTCATGCAACAGAAGAAGTAAAAAGTGTATTCGTAGGAATTTCCGATGCTATTACCATGGTAGTTCAATGGGTTATCCGCTTGGCTCCATTCGGTATTATGGGGCTCGTTGCCGAATCTATTTCCACCAGCGGTATTGAAGCATTAGTTGAATACGCTGTATTATTAGGTACTTTATTGGGTAGCATGTTCTTCGTGGCCTTAGTTGTAAATCCTATCATTGTTTACATTGTTATGCGTCGTAATCCGTTCCCGCTTACTTTTAAATGTTTACGTGAATCCGGTATTACTGCCTTCTTCACCCGCAGTTCCGCTGCCAATATTCCGGTTAACATGAATATGGCCAAACGTCTCGGCTTATCCCCTGATACGTATTCTATCGCGATTCCGCTTGGGGCAACCATTAACATGGCCGGTGCTGCCATTACAATTACCATTATGACATTGGCAGCCGTTAATACCCTTCATATTCCGGTTGATTTTGCTACCGCTATCCTATTAAGTATTATTGCTACCATCGGTTCTTGCGGTGCTTCCGGGGTTGCCGGCGGTTCCCTCTTGTTGATTCCGCTTGCTTGTAGCTTATTCGGTATCTCCAATAATATCGCCATGCAAGTAGTTGGTGTAGGTTTCATCATCGGTGTTCTTCAAGACTCCACAGAAACTGCCCTTAACTCGTCCACGGATATTCTCTTCGTG
>NZ_HF986205.1:3816-10241 GCF_000431435.1 Veillonella sp. CAG:933 | reverse complement strand
GGATATTCTCTTCGTGGCGGCTGCCGATTTTGCCGAACACGGCTATCCTGAAAATATCAATGAAGATCAATCTAAAGTGGTAGTCGATAAAACAATCGAAGCATAAATAGTTAAATAGTTATCATTTCTATCACCTACATAAAAGGATGACCGTTCCTCAGCTGAGGAACGGTCATCCTTTTATTTCGTCCTATAAACCTATTTTAAAGATCTACCGATACTTTAACCGTGAATATTTTCAGTACCCGTATAGCTATGCTCCGGTGTAATTGTCACTACATAAGATGGATCCATGGCCTGCAAAATATTAGTAATTGATTTAGCAATCACATCCATCCGTTGACGATCGTCGTAAGGTACAACCAAATCAAATATGATATGTAATTTATCATCGCTTTGCACAGTTCGTAAATCATGAAGGCTCAATTTCTCATCATACGCCTTAACAACCGAGTGAATCTTATCATATAAAGCCATAGATTCTTTTGTGATTAAAAGCGGATCCATATGAATCGTCAACTGAATATATAACTGTTTACGCGCATCTCGTTCAATGCGGTCAATCAAATTATGACTTTTTATAACGTCTTCTTTCGCATCTACTTCGACATGAATGCTGGCAAAAACATGACCGGGGCCGTAATCATGAATCATCAAGTCATGAATGCCTAAAACGCCCGGATAGGATTTTACAAAATTGGCAATATCATTAACCATTTCCGGACTCGGTTCATTGCCCAACAAACGATTGATGGCATCGGACAATACATGATAACCTGCACGAGCAATCATTAAGGATACGATAGCACCTAAATAACCGTCAATAGGAAAATCTAAAAGCCCTCCTACCAAAAGACCTACGGTAATGCCTAAAGTTGCCCACACATCGGACAAACATTCCAAACCGTTGGCCTGCAAAATCGGTGAATTAATACGAATCCCCACATTTTTGAAGAAAGTGTAGAGCCAAACCTTTAGACTCATGGCACATAGCATCACAACGAAAGCTAACACCGAAAACTCAACCACTTGCGGGTTCATGATTCTATCGAAGGCTTCCAAAAATAATTGCGTTGCCAAAACAAATAAGAGTATGGAAAAACCAATAGATAACAGATATTCGATTCGACCATGGCCATAGGGATGCTCCCGATCTGCTTGCTTAGCAGAAAAACGGAAGCTAAAAAAAGATATAGCCGAGCCGCCCGCATCAGCCACATTATGGATACCATCACTAATCATGGCAATGGATCCAACCAGCAAGCCGACTACAATTTCACCTATACAAATAATTAAATTCGTAATAATACCTACAAGACTTGTTAAATTACCATATCTTGTGCGCACCGTCGGTGCTTTCACACTGTCATAATCTTTAACAAACCATCGTATTAACTGCTCTTGCATATATTGCCACCCACCAATTTTAAACCTTTAAAATCACACACATAACTCAAAACACATCAACGTCAAGCCCAAAAGGGACATAAAATGCGTCGTGCCGTGTCAATTACTCGACCTGTGCACTCATCTCTCAATGAATAATCATTATCTACTTAAGATAGTATATACCATTTCTCAATGATTATCAATATGTATTTTTGTAAAAAATACCCTCCTCAAGAAACGTATGATAAAAAGTTTGTAAATAAAACTTCTACTATATAATACGCCTCATTGAGGAGGGTTTCAAATTATATTATGTGTTTAAAATATTGAATTTTTGAATTTTAAAGTTCAGCTTACCAGCGATGCTCATAGTATACTTGAGTCCACATTACCACTTCCGAAAGAGCCGGATGCGGAGCCATCGTTTCGCCCACAGTTTTAACGGAATGAGGATCCATTTTACGAACCAAACCTTCACTGCGAAGCTGCTTCGTCAACGCAGAACCGATTTCTTCATTAATCGCCGTTAACGGTGTGTCGCCACTGTTCATGAGGTTAACATATGGTTGGAACAAAATAGACGCTTGCGGCCCAATTACGTGAACTCCTAAGATATTATTCGTCTTAGTATCTACTACGATTTTTACAAAACCGTCGTTTTCATCACCCGGATCAAAGCCCATAGCAAAACCCTTTGCGGAAGAAGAATAGAAATTCTTGCCGGTTTTTACACTGTAACCCTGTTCAATCGCTTCTTTTTCAGTAAGACCTACATGACCTACTTGCGGATAGGTATAGGTAACGGCCGGGATTACATCATAACGAGCCCAACGGAAATCCTGCGGCGATGTTGCATGATACAAATTATGAGCAATAATATCCGCTTCATAGTTGGCCTTATGACGGAATGGTGCTTCCCCGTTCACATCACCCATAGCATAAACGCCGTCAACCGACGTTTCCAAAAATTCGTTAGTTACAATCCAGCCACCACGTTTAGTTTTGATGGAAGTATTTTCCAATTTCAATTCTTCCGTAGCCGGTTTGATACCGGACGCCATGAGAATTTCTTCCCCGCGCACTTCACGAATTTCACCGGTTTTACGGTCACGAATTACCACAACTTTTTCGCCGTTTTCAACACGTACTTCTTCCGGTTCCTGATTCAAAATGACTTCAATACCCAAACGAGTCAAATCTTTATAGATTTGTTCGGAAATTTCTTCGTCTTCCTTCGGAAGTAAACGCACATTATGTTGAATTAAAGTTACTTTCGTACCGGCTGCGGCAAATACGTGAGCAAACTCGGTACCGATAGGACCGCCCCCCATAACAACCAAGGATTTAAACGGTTTATTCGGATATTTATCACCGAAGAGGCTTTCACTGCTCATATAGCCAGCTTCTTCCAAACCTTTAAGCGGATTAATCTTAGTATGACCACCTACGCCCAATACGATAATCGGTGCGGTAATTTCTTCGGTCACTTCACCGCTGTTCATGGTAACTGTCAAAACTTTATCTTTTACAAAAGTAGCGGCGCCGCGATACAAATCAACATTATCGAACTTATCGTAGTAAGCTTCAACACCCTTGCTTTCATCGATTTTTTGCCAAACTCGTTTGGACATCAAATCCCAATTGATAGTAGCCGGTTGTACCTGCACACCGATTTTAGGCAGTTCCTCAATTTCACGAACCGCATCAGCTACGGTAACCATTACTTTGGTCGGAATGCAGCCGCGAGTCAAGCAAGTACCGCCAAATTTGCCTTTCTCAATAATAGCTACTTTTTTACCTTTAGCTATGGCTGCGTCGGCTACAATGGAAGCGCCGCCGGTGCCGATAACAATAAGATCATATGTCTTCATATTAAAACCTCCGTTTTAAATATTTTATGATTTACAATCAATAATTATAATCAATTACTTTATAACCTATTATATCATATCGATACATATAAATAAAGAGATGTATACATTAATTATTTCAAGTAATTTTGCAATTATATAGATGTTGATTTATACGTAAAAACTCTCTGTACCGGTACTTTATAGCGAGTTTTTTGTACCGATATACAGAGAGTTTTCACAGAGGCTATATCAAGTCAATATTCAAATTATATAGACCTTTATGAGGTCCGAACCGGGTACGCCCGGTTGAATCTTAAAGTATATCCTCTTATATCAAATTATGACCGAGAACTAAATTAAATATCGAGGTCTACAACAGCTTCTACAGCTTCCAATAAAGTACCGTCAGCAACAATAGCTGTTACTTTTTCTAATTCTTTGAACATTTCAATGTCTTTGTCATAGTCGATAAATTTATTGGATTCACGGACTGCTTTATAAGCAGCTGCTGTGCCCACACCTAATTGACCGCTGTCTTCACGTAAATCAATAGCCTGACAAGCTGCCAAGATTTCGGTTGCCACTACACGGCGAACGTTTTCAGCAATTTCCCCTGCCTTACGGCCGGCATGAGCACCCATGCTTACCAAGTCTTCCTGGTTTTCACAAGAAGGAATGGAGTCAACGGAAGCCGGATGAGCAAGTACTTTATTTTCACTTACTAAGGCAGCCGCTGCATACTGAGTAATCATGAAGCCGGAGTTTAAGCCGGAGTGTTTAACGAGAAACGATGGGAAACCGCTCAACGAATTATTGAGAAGCCGTTCCAAACGACGTTCCGAAATATTAGCAATTTCCGCTAAGCCGATGCCGAGGAAATCAAATGGCAATGCCATTGGTTCACCATGGAAATTACCACCGGAGATTACATCGCCATCCGGTAAAATAATCGGATTATCGGTTACGGAGTTAATCTCAATATCTACTTTTTCTTTTACAAAAGCCAACGCATCTTTGGAAGCACCGTGAACTTGCGGTACACAACGTAAGGAGTACGGATCTTGTACACGTAACTCACCTTGCTGCGTAATATAGGTACTGCCTTTAAGTAATTCGCGCATATTATGAGCCGTATCTAATTGGCCTTTATGAGGACGAATCGTATGAATGCGTTCGTCATAGGCGTTAATAATACCACTCATAGCTTCAGCCGATAAGGCCGCTGCTACGTCGCTTAATTTTAACAAGCACATACCTTCCCAAAGAGCCAAGGCCCCTACGGCTGTCAAAACAGGGGTACCGTTAATGAGTGCCAAACCTTCTTTAGCTTGTAAGGCAATAATAGGGATGCCCGCTTTATCCATAGCTTCTTTACCGGTCAAAAGCTGACCTTCATATTCCGCATCACCAAGGCCAAGCATCGGTAATACCATATGAGATAACGGCGCCAAATCGCCGGATGCACCAAGGGAACCTTTTTCAGGGATATACGGATGAACGCCTTTATTAATCATGTTGATTAACGTTTCCAAAGTTTCCAAACGAATGCCTGAGTACCCTTTTACTAATGCATTAGCACGAATGAGCATCATCGCACGAGTTGCTTCACGGCTAAATGGTTTACCAAAGCCACAAGAGTGGGTACGAATTAAGTTTTCCTGTAACTGCGAGCAATCTTCTTTGGAAATATGCACGCGGCATAAGGAACCGAAACCGGTGGTTATACCATATACAACCGAATTGCTGTTTACAATATTATCTACGATGGCACGTGATTTTTTGATGCTTTCTATAGCTGATTCTGCCAATTTGATTTTAGCATCATAGCGGGCAACCGCTACTAATTCAGCTAAAGTAAGATCATGACCTGTCAAAACAACTTCTTTAATGGATTTTACGGCTTTAATCATACGTTACATCTCCTATTACATCAATTTACTACGTCTATTTACATTGACCCGACATTCTTTGTTATTATAAACTGCTGAGAAAAACACTATTAACTGTGATTACCTGTTAACCAAGCATTAAAGCACCGATAACGCCGCCTACAAAGAGCGTAATATCGTAGAAAATAAAGGTTGGTACACAAGTATCCCAAATATGATTATGCTGACCGTCTGCATTCAAACCGGATGTCGGTCCCAACGTGGAGTCAGATGCAGGTGAACCGGCGTCGCCTAAAGCAGCTGCGATACCAATTAAAAGGATAATGGCAGGAACACCAAAACCTAATTCAAAGCCCATTGGAATATAAATGGAAGCAATAACCGGAATTGTACCGAAAGAAGTACCGATACCCATGGTAATTAATAAACCAACGGCTAACATAAGAATAGCGCCGGCCATTTTAGTATCGATAACGGAAGTTGTTGCTTCTACTAAAGATTGAACCGATTGAGTTTCACGAAGTACATTGGCATAACCGGCCGCAACGAGCATTACGAATGCAATGAAGCCCATCATGCGAACGCCACCGTCCATCATAAGGTCCATATCTTTCCATTTAATACAACCGGTAAGTAACATAACTAAGAGACCGCACATGGCCCCGATTGGTAAGGATTGGAAGTAAAGCTGAGCGCCAAAGGCAACAGCAGCACCCAATAAAGCCAACCAGCATTCTTTAGTCATAGTAACATCATCAGGATTTTCATCGGCACCGATAACCGGTAAATCTTCATAATGTCTGTCGCGAGCGTAGAAGAATACCGCAAGAACAAGACCTACCAACATGGAAACGCCGCCAATCCACATAACGGCTGAAATATCTTGAATAGAAACATCTACACCGTTTGCTACCATTTGGTCTTTAATAATTGTCATAAATAAAAGACCGAAACCAACCGGTAAGCTTACATACGGTGCTTTAAGACCGAATGTTAAGGCACAGGCTACAGCACGACGATCCAAATTCATATGATTCATTAATACCAAGAGTGGCGGAATTAAAATAGGAATGAATGCGATATGTACAGGAATTAAGTTCTGAGAGAAACAAGCTACAAAGGCAATTAAAAATACAAAGGCGATTTTCTTGTTCCCTACAACTTGAGTAATTTTACGGGATGCTACACCGGCCAAACCGGAACGACCGATAGCTACGGCCAAGGCACCTAACAAAATATAGCTCAATGCTGTTTCAGAGTTACCGCCCATACCGTTAATGAGCGATCCTACGGT
>NZ_HF986205.1:0-3751 GCF_000431435.1 Veillonella sp. CAG:933 | reverse complement strand
TAGCAGCCACAATTACGGCTAACAGAACGTTCATTTTGAGCAAACAAATGACTGACATGACAATAACTGATACCACTATCGGGTTCATTAAAATATCCATACAGTTTCAACTCCTTTGCTAACCTTTCAAAATCAGTAAAGTAAATGTGTCCGGTCTGAGTAAATATTTACTTTTTTATAGTATACTTTAAATTTGTCGTAAAATGGTCAAAGTTTTTCAAACCTCAAAAATTTGTCATTAAGTATCAAATAGAATAATCTGAAAAAAGTCCGTAAAAATAAGAGCCCGTCAATTTTAAAATTGACATTTTCCAGACGATTTTTATCATGTTAAAATGCTAAATCACAAAACAGAAAAAGAGATTGTAACGAAAATCCCAAATTCCACTTGGAACTTCATTACAATCTCCCTAAACTTACGAAGCTTCATTCATAGCTTCATTCATAGTTGCTAATTACGAAGCTTCATTCATAGCTTCTAATTTTGCTCTTTCATAGGTATCGCGGTATAAATCCAAATAGCGTAAAGCCCGACCGCTATACATGCCGATACTGCCGCGATAACGCTTAGTAACTTCGGATTGCGGATATTCATGCTTAATTAAAGCAATGGCCATATTCACATACCCTACTTCCTGCGGATTATTCATCATCGTTAATTTTGCCATCGCTTCATCAATGTACTTCAAGGCGCCTTCTTGATTGCCTTCGCGCATAGCTAACAAGGCCAAGTACGATTCAACGATTGGGCGACGCCAATAGAAATCATAACGATTAAAGAATTCATAAGCCTGTTCAAAATAAACTTGTGCTTTGTCAAACTGCCCTAAGTTATAGGCCGCAATGCCCGCATTACAGGAAAATACTACCCAGGAACTGTAAGCCTGTTGATCATTACAAATAGCTAACGCTTTATCATAATACTCAATGGCTTCTTCAAATTGCCCACGGCCGCGACGGATTTCACCGATATAATTATAGGCTGCCGCAATATTTAAGGCATAACGACGAGCCACCGTTTGTGTTACCATAAACGTAGCAATGGATTCATTGAGAAGCCGTTCCGCTTCTTCAAAGTCACCTTGCATAATCATATTTAAGCCTTTAAGACGTAAAAGTATCCCTACTTCCTTATGGTAGTTACATTCTACGGCCAAATCCAAAGCAATTTCCAAATAGTTTTTCATTTCATTGGTATTACCTGTTTGGATATCGTAGTAAATCATCTGTTTATACCCCATGAGAGTATAATCGCGATTACGCATTTCAGATGCTTGTTCAATCAAATCAAGAATATAGCGAACCCCTTTTTCATATTTGCCTTCACGAATGAAATAACGTCCGATTAAGTGCAAATACATAAGTTCCAAATTCTTCACTTCCGTTGTAGCACCGCAGGTTTCACGAATGCGTTCCATCATTTTATCCACATCACTCAGATATTGTAAGGTATCCGCTTCCGTAAAATAACTGGCCCCACCGGTCTGCATCGGTTCGGACAGACTGAGTACCGGGAAGAGTTCATGACTGAAGTTCAAGTAATACATGAGCCCTTTCAGTTTATAGTGCCCCATTTTAACCAATTCGCCGGCCTGTTCATAGTGATATTCCAAATGCTTGTAAATCACTACGTCCTTTTTGGAGTGAGTTAAGCGTTTTTCCCATAAGGAGCCCAAATAACCATGTAAAATTTTCCATTTTTCCGGTGATAATTGCTGTTGAATAAATTCTTTCAACTTCTGCTGACTGATTTCATATAAAACATCCGCTTGTTGTGAAAACGGCGTTATCATATTCTTCGCTTCCAACGCTTCCAAATATTCCAACAGGCGTAAGGTGTCCATTTTCATATATTCACTGATCATGGAAATCGGCGCACCATTATAAAACAGCGAAATAAAATCAATAATTTTCTGCTGCTCTTCCGTTAAGGATAAATAATTGGCCTTAAACAAGGTTGCCATATTATTAGTCAATTTATCTAAGCTGCCTGTAGTCTTAAGCGAATTTAAACATTCATTGAGTAAAAATAAATTGCCTTCTGTTTCCAATTGTAATTTGTTAATTAAATTTGCATCTGTAGGAATGTTTAAACCGGCCGCTTCCACATATTGCTGAATATCTTTCTTGGATAACGGATTTAACTGTGTTACATGAAGACGTTTATAGACGGCAATAGACGTGATAAAATGTTGAAAATCTTTTTCACGGGAATCGCGGCCCGTCATAAGGAACAGAATCCGATCCGATTGTTTGCGCAGGATTAAACTGCTCAAAAGGGACAAACTGAGCGGGTCCATCCACTGAATATCTTCAAATACAATAATTAACTTTTTATTGGCCGATGCCACATCAAGCACGGTTGACAACGTATGAAAGATAGAATCAAACTTCAAGATGTCCTTAATTTCCACCAAACCTAAATCGCGGTCAATACTCATGTCCATTTGTGGGAACAAAGTATATAAACGACTCAGTTCAAAATCAGGAATCATGGTTCCGTTTTCTTCCAATAATTTAACAAGACCATTTACAATTTCTGTCCACGGATGCAGTAAAAAATTACGTTCCAACTGATAACAATTAGTCTGAATAACCGTCACTTCATCCTGTAAGCTGTCGAGCGCAATATCCTTAAGCATCGTTTTACCACTCCCCGCATCGCCTAATAAAATCAATGCTTCACCGGCACGACCACGCATAAAGGACCAAATATGAGCCGTCATATCTTCCAATTCTTTTTCACGGCCAATAGGAATCGCTATACGATGAGAGCGGTTCTGGAATTTCTTCTCTTCCTGTTGCAACGCATCTTTAATAATGGCATCAATATCAGCCAAAGCATCAGACTGCATGTCCCCTTGGAAAAGCTCTTTCATTTCTTCGTAGAGCTCCATAGCCTGCTGCATCTTGCCCTGTTCGCAATAAGCGCGCAGTACGATAGCATACACATTCTCATCATACGGATTCTGAGCTATCAAAAGCTGACCATGCCGTTCAATTGTATTGTAGTCTTTTTCGGACACGGCAATCTGCAATTTTTCGGCAATAGCATCCATATATAGATTTTTTAACCGACTTCTTTCGGCTAAGTACCAATCTTCATATTCCACGGAATCCTTGATGAAAAAGCCCTGCAAAAATTCACCTTTATATAAATCCAACTGCCCCACCGGATCGGCTTCGAACAGTTTACTGTCAATTTCCACATCCACCGCCGGATTGACTTTAATAATCGCTTTACGTGGTGAAATAAACGTATCGGCCCCCAGTATTTTCTTTGCTTCGTAAATTGCATTGCGGAGATTTTTACGAGCTACCGCATCCGGTTTATCAGCCCATAAAATACCGCTTAATTCATCACGCATAACGGTCCCGCGCACCAGAATGTAATACACTAATGCATTGACCTTATTATAGGAGAAAAATACCTCTTCCCCATCCTTGAGAATCTCAGGAGTTCCCAAAAAACGCACTACCAATTTTGCTGCCATAATAATCCCTCTGCCTGTATTGTTATTTTATGACATTTATTTGCGTCAAATGCTAACGTCAAACAAAACGTCAAACTTTTTAATCTAAAATTTCACGTTGCTTCCATCTTGTGAAATCTTTTTTGACACTTTTTATTATACAATAAAGCAATAGATAAAACACGCCAATGAATCAATTTTTCGCAAAATACATATAGCAATTATGCATAATTAAATGGTTTTTTATGGCTTATAGGACAAAAAGTGTGTGTGGCTTT
>NZ_HF986204.1:0-2858 GCF_000431435.1 Veillonella sp. CAG:933 | reverse complement strand
GCTTGGCCTTGAGCAGGAATACGATAACCCATTGCAATAGCCTTAGAATTTGGACCAACTATACCATGATCTATTAACCACTTCTTAGCTTCACTAAAAGTCTTTTTGTCATAATCTGGAATTATGTGTTTCAATAAGTTGATTGAAATAACACAATCCATAGTACCATCGGTATTTGCGAATCTTAACTTTCTTTCATTTTGTACATCTGAAGTTACAGCAATTCTATTGTACAATATCGAAGACATTTGAATAAACATACCACCAGGTAAGTTGGTATCAACAATTGATTTATTCAACATTGATATAAGACCGCTTTCTATCCAAGAGTTATCAGATAAACCAGAAATTGGTGCAACAGTTTCACCATTTTCGACATCCAAACCATTAATAACATTGTCATTCATGTTTGAACTTAGAGCTTTGCGTTGCATAATTTCAGCAAACCTTTGTACACTTACTTGGGGTTTATCTGGAGTAATACCAAAATCTCTTTCTATCTCTTTTCTACCAGCCTCAGTAATAGCATTATGAGCGCCATTAAAATTGTTAATTAATTCATCACCACTGTACACTTTACCATCTGGTGTGGTATATTTCCATGCACTTCTGATATTACCCATAGCAGCTTTTTGTGCTTGAGATACAAACATCTGTCTTTCTGCATGATGAGGATCAGTAATTAACTGACGTCTAAAGTTAGTTAAAGACTGTTTATGAGTAGGCATTGACATTAAACTGTCCATGTCTATTTCTTTATTAGTCTTATCTTTATAAATTCTTGATTTAACCTCTTTAGCCCTTTGTCCTACTTTTACTGCGGAATCAAAAGCAAGCATATGGATATTACGTGATTGCATAACTTCCAATACTTTACCCATATCCCCAGTAGAGAAAATACGATGCACAGGGAACATAGCCATCTTATCAAATATTGGTATATCCCTTTTAGCACCTACATCGTAATGATCACCAAAATACATGAATTTCAAAGGTTTCAATGTAACCGCCAATGCTTCTGCATACGTATCCATATCTGCTTCAAGATCTGCATTTGGATCATTAAGTAAATCAAATGCTTTTGCTACTTGTGGTGTCCATCCATCTACTCTACGTACTAGTTCTTTGTAAAACTCTGGAGATATTAGTACTGTGGCATCAGTTTGATTTACTTTACCTTTTGGATTAAGATAACCATCAAATTTATCTCTTACTATAAGATTAGCTGCATCTTCTACATCCTGAGGTAAAGCTTCAGAACTATCATAAGTTCTAATTGCTTCATCTAATGTCATGTTATGCATTTCCTGAAGTAATCGTATAGCTGCAGATCTTTTAGCGTACTCTGCAATTTGATCAGCTTGTCTACTTACTATAATGTTATCCGATAATGTACCTACGTTCACTTCAGTGAGGTCTGCCATTGGGTTTCCTTCTTCGTAGTCTATTCTTGGAGTAACACCGGTGGATAATACTTCACGTAGACGTTTAATTTTATCTACAGGATTCTTATAATAAGCTGGGTCTTTTATGAAAAGTTTCTCAAACTCAATTACTGAAGAAATTGTATTGGCGAAATAATTACCAATCATTTCAGCAGCACCAAGATTTTCGCTATAATTAGAAACTGTTGCAGATTTCTTATAATGTGAAGATGCTTCTTCTAATGCTTTCTGTGGTAATGCTAAACTCGTTACACTAGCTATTTTATTACCATCCCATTTAATTATACCTAATTCTTGTGCATAATCTAACTCATCTTTAAATGCATCCCATAGGTAGTTATTCATTAGATTTGCTTTCTCAGCATTACTGAACTTATTCCAATTATTTCTTATTTGAGAAATAATAGAAGTTCCATATTCATTACCACCAAGATCTTCTGCTAGGTCTAATGCTTCATTAAAGTTTGAAAAATCTTTTTCAAATTCAATACCATTTAATGTAGGTCTTTCTTTCAATTTAAAGAATCCGTTGAAGTATCTGAATCTATAACCGTTTCTGTTTCCAGTATCATAGTTCTTTATTTTTTGTTCTTCAGTCAAATTCTTCTCATTCTTGTAATTAAATTCAATGGTATCTAATTCAGTTTCAAAGTAATTGATAAATCTTTTAAGAATCTGAGCATCGAATTTTATTTCACCATTACTTACATCAAATGGATTTTTAAAGTTATTTATTGCAGTACCATACAACGTATTATATGTTTGAGAATCACCCATAGTAGGTAAGACAATTCTACCTGCTCTGGTAAATGTCATTTTAGCAATATAGTCTTCAAGAGGGGATATTTCTGTATACTTACGTCCTTTATCTGCACTACCTTGTTCCTTAAAGTATACAAGTGTTTCAAACCCTATTTTACCTTTAGTATCCGCATTATTATACAAATTTGTTAACAATACAGAACCCTTGAAATAATTAGGATTGTCATTATTACCAGTATTGTATAGCACTTTGGTAAGTGCTTCTACCGTTACTGGATCATTATCCAATCTTTGAACCATATCAGACAAATAATTGTGTTCTGATATAGGATATAACAATTTACCATCAGTAGCTAATACTGATAATTCATCAGAAGAAGGATGCAACATCGCATATGTCTCAGCAAGTCTTCCTAAGAATTTAGAATCAGCATAATACTTTGTAATACTTCTATTGTATTGACCAGGAATTACACCACTTTCTTGAATTTTTGCCAAATCCTTTACTTTGGAATTAAAGAAGAAGTATATACTCTTATTGGATCTATCTGATAACATTGAAACTAATGCTTCAGTAGGATCTGAATTGTAATATTCCTTAGTAAGGAAAGAATTTAGTGACTCTAAATCAATTTCTACTCCAACTTTATT
>NZ_HF986203.1:35082-47144 GCF_000431435.1 Veillonella sp. CAG:933 | reverse complement strand
CCACACACACTTTTTGTCCTATAAGCCTACTTCTACAAATATAGTAAAAATGCGGTTTGAAGCTACGAACATAGCTTCAAACCGCATTTATTATATTTCATCATCAGTCACCGCGTTAGTACCGCGCGTACCGGTTCGAATCCGCATAGCATCTTCCACGTCATATACAAAAATCTTACCATCTCCAACTTCACCGGTCTGCAAAGTATCACGGGCCGTATCCATTACCAGATCGACCGGTATATCACATACAACAGTTTCAACTTTAACCATAGGCACTAAATTTACTGTATATTCTTTGCCGCGATAGACTTCGGTATGTCCTTTTTGCAAACCACAGCCAAATACTTGAGACACCGTCATACCTTGAACGCCTATACGATTCAAAGCTTCTTTTAGATCTTCTAATTGTTCTGCGCGGGCTATTATATCTACTTTTTTCATCCGTTTCACGCTACCACATCCTTTGTATGTTAATTAACAGTATTGTACCGTTGGTAAATTCTATTTTTCATGAAAACCATCTTAAACCAGTGAATGGTGATCGGACGTAATAAAACGGCCGCTACTTTTAAATTCAGATTGATTATATGCTTCTTCACCATGTTCACTAATATCAACGCCTAAGGATTCAGCACCGATGCTGACACGCATATCCATAAAGAGACTGACTACTTTAAAAATGACAACAGTACCGATAATAGAAAAGAGAACAGCTACAATGATAGAAACCAATTGAGGCAACAATAAATCGCCGCCATAGAACAAACCGTCGGCACCATCCGGATTGACACTAACCGTAGCAAATAATCCGGTAGCAATAGCGCCCCACATGCCGCCTACACCATGAATACCGAAGGCGTCAAGGGAGTCATCATAGCCGAGCTTATTTTTCAAAATAGCTACCGCCACATAGCAGCAGATAGCGCCGATTAAACCGACGAAAATAGCAGCGACAGGTGTTACAAAACCGGCTGCCGGTGTGATGGCAACAAGTCCTGCTACGCCACCGGATACAGCGCCCAATACAGTCGGTTTGCCGCGATGATATCGTTCGGCCAATACCCAACCGACAACACCGATAGCTGCCGCTATTTGAGTTGTTACCAGAGCATTGGCGGCCAGCGGTCCGGCTCCGAGAGCGGAACCGGCGTTAAAACCAAACCAACCGAACCATAATATGGCACCGCCGAGAACGGTCATTGGCAAATGATGAGGTAACATCGGCATGCGTCCATAACCGCGACGCCGTCCTAATAGTAAGCAAAGGACCAGGCCGGAAACACCGGATAATATATGAATAACAAGACCGCCGGCAAAGTCGAGCGCTCCTAATTGAGCGAGGAAGCCGCCGCCCCATACCCAATGAGCCATAGTATTATACACTAATAAGGACCAAATGACAGAAAATACGACAAAAGGAGCAAAACGCATGCGCCCTGTAATAGAACCACTCATAATGGCCGGTGTAATTACGGCAAACATGCATTGGAAGGCAACAAAAGCCATTTCCGGAATATTCACGCCATCCATAATATTATTTTGCGTTCCGATAAGGCCTATTTTATCAAGATTGCCAATGACACCATCAACATCGCTACCGAAAATTAAGGTGTAGCCTATCAGCATAAATTCCACGGAAACCACACCAATTAAAAAGAAACTTTCCATGATTGTATTAAGTACATTTTTACTGCGTTCCATACCGCCATAAAACAAGGCAAGGCCCGGCGTCATAAAGAACACCAAGGTTGCCGCCACGAGTACCCAGGCCGTATTACCTGTATCGATAGTAACCATAATAAACTCCTTTCATAAACAAAAAGCGCCTAGTCTCAGAATCATCTGAGGACTAGGCGCCGTTACCTAACTATTCTGTTTGTAAGCTTACACGTACATACTATAACATGTCGCTACATATGTCAACATGTTTTATAGACTATAGAAATCGATTTTTTGAAATTAAGTTACAGCTGTTTTATTTTTGAGTATATAAGCGTCAGCAGAACATGCGGCAAGGCTGTATTATAAGGGGAACGGCTTATATTGCTAATTTGAATGGCACGTCTTATAATATGAGTAACTAACACGCCTACTAAATTTAAAAAGCCCGTAACCACGCATGGTTACAGGCTTTCTCGTTTATAGGTTAGGCTCTTTTATGTACGATTTTCTACTTGTTACTCAACCGTTGCTCAACCGGTAATAAATTTTTTTGAGTAGGTAGAAGTTCTACAGCATCGACTAATTGTTGTATTGTTTTATGTGTGTAGGTGCCTTCGGTAACATCTTTGATACTATGACCTATGATAAGTTTTATGATGTGCTGTTTAATATCCGCATTCGACGCCATTGTTGCGAACGTGTGCCTGCCGTCGTGGGGTAGGTGACCGTCCTTCTTCCAATGACGTATCAATTTCTCATATTGCCCTATAACACCGTATAGCGTTTCATGATGTTTAAACCGAGCTTGATTAATAAGTTCGAACATAAAGGGCAGTATGCACTTGGCGATAGGGATGACTCGGTTTTTACCGGATTTAGTTTTACTTCCCCCAATAACATAACCTTCCTTTAAATGCGTGTCCTCAACTCGTAAATTGATTAACTCTCGTGGCCGCATTCCGGTGTAGATGTAAATAAGCTTGAGTTTATTAATACCTTCATTTTGATTCTGCCATAAGGTTAATATCTCTTCCGGTGTATACGGTTTATGAATATTCCTCTCTTCAGCAGGGGGACGTACCACGTATTTAGAGTAGTCCTTGACTTCAATATCATTTTTTATGGCCGCAGTAAATGTACCTGACATGGCCGCTACAATTTTATCAATGGCTGACCGAGAAGACGCTTTGTTATCATCTATGATACGTTGTAAATGAACGAGGCGTATCTCGCATATAGGCATGTCCATTAACTCCATCAAACGTTTTTCCGCCATTTTATAGTTGTCTAT
Source organism: Veillonella sp. CAG:933 (assembly GCF_000431435.1). NCBI lineage: Bacteria > Bacillati > Bacillota > Negativicutes > Veillonellales > Veillonellaceae > Veillonella > Veillonella sp. CAG:933. Next base: position 44,188 of record NZ_HF986203.1, on the reverse strand, counting down.
CGATGACTTACTGTTGCCACGACGTACCTTGTCCTCCATCATCCATTTAAAGCATTGCCCAAAAGTAATATTCTGATAATCAAATGTTTTAGGATCGCCGTTATAATCTTTCAAAAAGTCTAAGGCTTCACGGGCCGTACGAAATGTTCCAACAGTTTTTCGAATCATACGGCCTTCTTCGTCTTCCGCAACGGTAATAACAGCCCGGTAGGGCTTACGTAGCGGTTTGTGTTTCATTTTATATACAGAACCTGTTCCATTCGCTCTTCGCATAAAAAATCACGCTCCTGTCTAAAAATAGGTATGGTTAATAGACCTGGAGCGTGTACCGTGATATAATTAAATTACTGAGTATGTGGCACTTCTCCAGGTGTTGTATATGAATCCCTCATCCGTTGCCGCGGGTGGGGGATTTTTTTATTTTAATTGATTAGAAGGGGATGGTATCCTCATCCCAGGAGGATGCTTCAGTTGTTGTAGGGGAACTATGCTGTGTGTCGTATTCATCTTTCCATGATGTTAGAGCTTTTTCTTTAAAATAAAGGCTTTCTTTTCCACACTTAGGACAATATCGAAAATGCGGATCTAATTTTTCCCCGCAGTCTTCACAGACATTTTGAGTAGGTAGCGAACAAATCGGGCAGTAGTTCCAATCAGAATCTATGTTTTCGAGTTCGCAACGTGGGCATGTTTCTGTTCTTCCGTTATCTATATTTTGGGGATATGTTTTGTAGTCCATAATAGGCAACTCTCCTGTTACATCTCCGTAAAAAAAGTTGATAAGATAGTTATTTTTGTGATACCACATAAGGCTTTTATTGCCACAAACCGGGCAATATTCTATAGACCTCGTATTTGCTACAAATAAATGACTACACTTTGAACAGTATTTAGTGTTAATAAAAGAGGAAAACCGATTACTAAAAAATTTAAGAGTTTTTGGAATAGTGAGAAAGTTAATTCTCTTAATTTGTTCAATACCTACTGTGGCGCACAAATGGGATACTCCAAATATATTACTAACTATATCGGCATCATGGGGATTCGTTAAATTGGTTAAATATAACAATGGCCTCGAACGAATTAATTCACCGGCAAACATGTCAGCTTCTCTTTCTCTATAATCTCTAGATGACGTATTGGCAAACCTTGGTAAAAAGCCATTGGGTGAATTTTCATGGTGCCCGAGTAATATATGGCCTAACTCATGGGCTAATGTAAACGGGATACGGTTAACTTGAGCCTTATCTTCGTAGAAGACGATATATCTTTTGCCATCTTTATAACAGAGCCCGTCAATTTGTTTAAGTCTTAGTTTTTGGATAAAAGCTGCGAAAGGGCTAGACTCTGCTTCTGTAAAAGATTCTAATTGAATTCCTAAATCCATGTAAATAGATCTTAAGTCAATTGGTACAGAACAAATCTGTAAATCCTTTAATAATCTCCAAGCTGTTTTGGTGGCATGATTATAATCGGGTTGATTCAATGTGAACTCCTTTTATTTGCTTTCTTTACTTTTTTTATCGAGAAAATATTTTGCCATATTTTCGATTTGCTCAAAATCGTCTGGGGAAAGCTCGTCTTGGGCACGCATTAAAACTCTAGAATAGTTTTTAGTATTATCTTCGGATGAATACCCTAATAATTCAACTGGAGTTACTTGCAGAGCATTAGCGATTTTAATTAGCTTACTACGTGGAGGATCTATTTTTCCGGCCTCTATTTTTGCGATACTTGTTCTGTCTTTATAGCCTACTTTAACTGCTAATTCTTCTTGTGACAATTTTAAATTTTCTCGTAAATTTCGAATTTTTTCATTTAATTTCATGATTTTCTCCTGTTAATTCGAATACGTTCTCTATTCATAGAATAATATATGTGTGAAAAAAAAGCAACAAAAAAATTAAAAAATGTTGACTTTTAATCTCGGATTGTGTATTATGTTTGTGTGATTATAAATCACGGAAAGGAGTATTTATGGATGATTTAAAGAAAATAATTAGAGAGAAGGGGCTAAAAGTATTTTGGGTTGCAAAACAATTAGGGCTTTCAAGGGAAGGATTATACAAGAAGTTGTCCGGGGAGAGGGAATTTAAAGCTTCTGAAATCTATAAGTTAGGAGTAATCCTTTCCCTATCAGCTCAAGAAGTACAGGATATTTTTTTTAAAAATAAAAGTGATTAAAAATCACTTAAGGAGGAATCTTATGAATGAATTAATACCAATTAAAGTTAAGTCTGATGATAGTCAATTTATTAGTGGCCGTGATTTGCATATGTTCTTGGAAATTGGAACACAATACACAAAATGGTTTGAAAGAATGTGTGAATACGGTTTTAGTGAAAATGATGACTTCAGAACTGTTAGTCAAAAAAGACTAACAGCTCAAGGTAACGAATCTACCTTTTTAGATCACGAACTGACTATCGACATGGCTAAGCAATTGTGTATGTTAGCTCGCAACGAAAAAGGGCGTCAAGCTAGAGAATACTTTATTCAAATTGAACGGGATTGGAATAGTCCAGAAAAAGTCATGGGGAGAGCGTTAAAGATTGCGGACAGGACAATCCAAAATCAAAAATTAGTGATTGCTCAGCAGTCTCAACAGTTATCTGAATTACAACCTAAAGCCACTTATTACGATTTAATTCTTCAAAATGACAGTTTACTGAGCGTAACTCAAATCGCGAAAGATTATGGTATGAGTGCTAAGAAATTGAACCGGTTATTAGAAGAAGAAAAAGTCCAATATAAGCAAAGTGGCCAATGGTTTTTGTATCAAAAATATGCCGATAAAGGGTATACCAGTAGCAAAACAACTGTGTTAGATGCAGATCGTTCGGTAATGCATACTTACTGGACGCAACAAGGAAGATTGTTCATTTATAGTTTGCTGAAAAGTAAAGGATACCTACCTTTAATTGAACAAATGGGGTGATAGACAATGCCAGAAAATACAAAAGAGCTGGAGTTATTGGCACAACTGCCGGTCCTTCAGCGTATCAAATTATAAGAGGAACACGTAATTGATTTAGAGCAAACTCTATTAGAGATATTACATAATCTTAAGAAGACACGAGAGGTGATGTAAGCAATGTTATCAAATAAAAAAAAGAGCCCTTAGTGAAGGCTAAGATAGTTCAAAAGTGAAAGGACAACTGAGTAATGATACATATTGATTTGAGTTTATTTGAATGCTTAATCTTCCTTGTCGCTTTCTTCATGTGCTTTTGTTCTTTTAGGTGGGCTAATACGCTTATGCAAGATGAAAGAGGTGAAACTATGAATTTAGCTTTAAAAATTGACGTGAATGTAGAAGTATCGATTGAATCTTTAGACGTCGGTGAATTTGAACGATGGGTCGAAATGTTGGCCAAAATACAAAAAGAGTACAGCTGCAACTGCACTCTTTCTGTTAAAAGTTAAAGTTGATTGTATCACAAATACGGAGGAAAAAATCATGAACATAAACATTATCGCACATACTGATTCGTTTAGAGATGCCTATCTCTTTATCAAAGGTACCAAGAAGTTGGAAAAAGCGGCTGGTATACCTTGCACGCTTACAATTATGGCGAACACACCGGATATGATTAAGCCGATAGCAAAGACGGAGGGACTAAAAAATGATTAAGCCAATCACACAATTTTTTAAACTGCTTTATCAAGCACTGTCCGGACGGGACTACGATACCGGGAAGAAACGAGAAACTGCTGAGGAACACTTACGGGATGCCCGGATTACATCACGAATTAACATCGTGATTATTTGGTTGGCCGTCCTTGTTACGATTTTGAACGTAACCATGTTCATACTACGGCGAGTTGGGTATTGATTAACCAAAAAAGAATTGTGCTAATGCTATTAAAACACTAACAATGGCAAGATATTTTGCTATATCGGAGTTCTTAGTTGCTAGTCTGCTTTCTTTTAAGCTAGCTTCAGCGATAGCGATGCTTTTCTCGGCGAGCTCATCAGATTTACGTTGTTGAAGTAGCTGGGCAAGTCGATTATCCCCGGCAACAGATAAATCAAAAGTATCTTCCGGTTTAAATTCGTACGGGGCGACAAATTCGGCAGGTTCATCGAGAAATTGGAAGTAAGCTGTTTTAAAACGGTTAGGACTGAATACTCGCACTGTTCTTCCCAAAGGCTCTTCGGAAAGAAACTCAGGATCATCGCATAAATAGCTATTCATGGTCGACGAATTAAGAGCCGGTACCAGTTCTTTAAAACTAGCGTAGGTATTTTTACCATCGTGAACTGCCCAAATGAGCTTATCGATTTGAGTATTCGTTAACGTAAATGCTGCTTTCTCGTATTCATCGACTTTAGCCCAATAGGCATCGTATTCTTGCTGTTGCCAAGCATTCCTTATTAAAGGACTGGTAAGCGTTTGATTAACGCTTTGTGCCCACTCTTTAGCACTGCTAAGAGGTTTTGTGAATTGCTGGACATCCTGTGCTAAATCACGGACTGCCGATGAAGGTTTTGTAGCTTGTTGCACAAGGGGATCGGTTGGGTTGATTTTATCATCTGACATTGATTTAATCCTTTCTGCTGATGCGTAATAATTTCTATTCATATTATATCAAATTTTAACACAGGAAAGGAGGAAACGTGAAATGACAATACAAGAGCTTGTTTACAACGTGTACCGGGATACGGACGTATACAAAAATACCGAAGTATCGGAGCTACTTAATATCTCATCGGCACAGGTTCGTATCGCTAAATCAAAATTAGCCCGGAAGGGACTTATATCGGTCGAACCGTGCGGCGGTAAAGTGGAAATACTTAAGCCGTTCCGGGAAGATATTGTGGCTCCGGAGCCCACCTATAAAGCAGCCATCTACAAAGAAATGTTGGAGCTTTATTTAGAGGACTTCCGGAACCAAGACACTTTTAGGGATCGAGTGCTAGTTGGCCAAGAGATTCGTATGATTTTAAAACAGATTTAAGGAGGTAATAGTATGAGTAACAAAACTCTAAAAGTAAGTGAAGCTGCGGAATTAATGGGTGTAACCGAACAGTTTATCCGTGCGGCTCTAAAACGTGATAAGTTCCCTCTATGGGGAAAAGCTGTACGCATGAAAGAAGGCGGAAAGTGCTATCGCTACATTATCTTAAAGGAACCATTTATGAAGTACATTAAAGGTGATTGGGATGCGACGGAAGTCAACGCAGAAGGCTAATAAGGAAGTAGCACCAGCCTATCCGGTAAAAGCTATCGACACACCTATGCGAAAAGTATGCCACCGGTGCGGTAGAGAAATCACACATAGGCCTAATCGCTTGATGTACGACAGTAGCTATGGCGTCATAACTGTATGTGATGTGTGCTGGGCTGCTAATTTAAGGCAAAAGAGGAGGTTATCATGAGTAAAATAATTACCCGGTTTTTACTAATCCGTGATGGTGATGAAGTAAAGCGACAGATTGAAGAGCAGTACGGTTCGGTAAATAAGTTTTGCGATGAACGTGGAGTTATTCGGAGAACATTAAATAAGGCATTGGCCGGTGAAGGTATCATGTTTGGGCCGGCTACTAAGATTGCATTAGGCATCGGAGCCTTTGAAACGTTCGATGAGTTTGAGTCGGACCAATATTACGAGTAAAGGAGATAGGAAATGACTATTGAATCGCTAATGACCAACATATGGCTAATGATGCTGGAAGCTTTTGTACTAGGTGCCGTGGTAACTGTTGTCGCCGGTTTGGTAATTCGGGAAGTGCTGAAACGTCGGAATTATCACGATGTGGTGGTCGACGTAGTTGAGCCGGAATCCCAAAATTGGGAAGTAAATTTAGCTAAAGCCTTTAATCAAGAAACATTAACCGATTGGAAAGGCGTACGGAAAGGAGCTCGAAAATGAAACGTAAAGTAGAATTGATGCAGTTACTCGAAAAACTTCGCACACATGCAAGTGAAGTTACCAAAACAGAAGGATTTGTACCTGCTGAAATAGCTTATACAATCTGGGACAGCTTAGTCGAGTTAGACGACGATGTTGAATTAAAGTTATCCGACGAGGAGTGTAACATGATGACGCTCGTAATATCGTTAGCGGCCGCTCTCGAAAATGCTTGCCAATTAATGGGAGCCGGTTACGAAAAATATGCTGTAAGTGTACTGGCCTTGTCGTATCAACTTACAGATGCCTTGTCTGATTTTTATGATTTAATCTCAAAGCATTAAGAAAGGAGTTGTAAACGATGGCACTAGCACAAGGATCGTACGCCTTACTATGTTTAGACTATTGGTATCTAAAGGCGTCACTTTCACTAAATGAGTTTTGCAAAGAACGAAAAATTAATCCGGTCCTTAGAAATGAAGCGTTCAGAATGTTATACAGGGCGCACGCAATGTATAGTTTAGAGCTTACACCGTATCCGATGAACAGCGTTATGCACCGGTGTGATTTTAGCAATTTGGCAGAGCCTACGTTGCCTAATATTATGCAGGCACTACAAGATGGGGAAATGCCAGATGATAGATGCCTTGTCGATTTTAAAGCCGGTATGGAAAGAGTATTTAAAAGATAGTAAAGGAGGTGGTTCCGATGCACGATGTAAGCCTTTTAGGCAAAAGAAAAAGTCCCTTAACTGCTGGAACAGTTAAAGGACAATAGAAAAATATCTACTTAAGCTCAGTATATCACGTTTTCACAAGAAAGGAAAACTAGCCATGATCGAAATTAAAATTTCCGGTAACACCGCCGAAGAAGTAAAAAGTAAAGTAGTATCCTTGTTTAATCAGTTAACTGCCACAACAGAGGCTTATGAACAGACTAAGCAGGCCTTTGAACAGACTAAACAAGTAGCACAAAAGAAAGCGACTCTTATTCCTAAGGAAAAAGCTCCAGACAAAGAAACTAAACCGGCTAAAGCTGAACCGGTAGTCGATACAGTATCGATTGAAGTACCGGCTGAACCTGAAAAACAGGAAGAGGCGAGTGCTATGGCTAAAGCATTCTTAGATGCCAAAGATGCCAAAGATGTTAAAGATGCTAAAGATGCTAAAGCCTACACCGTTGATGAAGTCCGTGCGGCTGCTAAAGAGTTTTTATTGGCCAACCCAAAAGAACGCAAACCTTTATTAACAGCATTCCTTCACGACGAATTAAAGGTTAAGGATATTACGACTATGGATCCTTCTTTATACGGTCGTGTGATGGACTTTGTAAAGAGCCATGAGTAAACACGCCCTATTGTCTGCGTCGAGTTCGTACAGGTGGCTGAGGTGTACTCCCTCAGCCTGCCTGGAACAGCAATTCGAGGATGAGCAGTCCCCTTACGCAGCAGAAGGGACAAAGGCCCACGCCTTAGCAGAAACACTCTTAAATCGTTTATTGTTTGACATGAACTACGATGAGAGTGAAGCAGAACCGGAACCCTATAGCCGTGAAATGTCAGAAGCCGTTAGCCAATATGTTGACATCTGCATGGAAAAAGCTAACGAAGCCCGGAAACGTTCAGCTGATGCGGAAATTATGATAGAAGCACGGCTCGACTATAGCGAATGGGCTCCGGAAGGATTTGGCACCGGCGATTTGGTTATCGTAGCTGATGAGGTACTGGAAGTCGTGGACTTAAAGTACGGAAAAGGCGTGCCGGTGTCAGCGATAAATAACTCGCAGATGCGTTTATATGCATTAGGTGCGTACGCGGCCTACAGTCTACTCTATGATATTAAAACCGTCAAAATGACTATCGTACAGCCCCGTTTAGACTCGGTAACTACCGATACTATGGCTATAGTAGATTTACTCGCATGGGGCGAATCGATTAAACCGGTAGCCAAACAAGCCTTCGAAGGTGACGGCGATTGTGTGGCCGGTAGTCACTGTGGATTTTGTAAAGTACGACATTTGTGCCGGGCTTTAGCGGATACGTGCCTTGAAGAGTTTTACAGAATGGGCGGTAAGAAGACCAACTTACTAATGGATAGTGAAGTAGCCCGCATCCTCGATATGTATCCGGTTATTAAGCGATGGCTTGAAGATGTGAACGAATACGCTATCCAAAAAGCTGTTAGCGGTGAAAAGGATTGGCCGGGCTATAAAGTCGTTGAAGGTACATCGAAACGTAAAATCACGGAGCCAATAAAGGCGGCACAGGCGTTATTAGCGGCCGACTATGAGGCATCGGAAATTTATAGACCACAGGAACTTAAAACCATTACGGATTTGACCAAATTATTAGGCCGTAACGGCTTTAATGAAATCGTCGGACCGTATGTAGTAAAGCCACCGGGAAAACCGACACTGGCTCCGTTATCGGACCCTCGGAAACCGATGGAATTAAATACTGTAACAGCAGAAGATTTTGATGATGATTTATAAGAAAGAGGTAATGATTATGTCTAAAGTTAAAACCCGTTTAGTTCGTTTATCCTATGTTACATTGGCCGAAGCCGAACCTGATATGCAGGGTAATAAATTTTACAGCACACAGATTTTAATCGACAAGAACGACAAAGAAACTGTGAAAGCCTTCCAGGATGCGGTCGAAGAATTGAAACGTGACCCGAAAGCATTGGCCAAAGTAAATAACAATGCGAAAGCTATCACTGTTCCATTCCGTGACGGTGATACTGATACAGCGGATTATGTGGCCAATGCACCGGACGTGTATGCTGGCAAGTACTTCTTAAATGCTAAAAACTCTAAACGCCCTCAAATCCTTGGCGTAAACAAGGAAGTGTTAGAGCCATTTGAAGTGGAAGATGAAGTATACAGCGGATGCTATGCACAGTGCATCTTAGGTTTGTATGTATATAACTCCAACGGTAATAAAGGTGTAGGTGTTGGTTTAAACGGTGTGCGTAAAGTAAAAGACGGTGACCGTTTAGGCGGTGTAACCGTATCGGCGGATGATTTCGACGATGATTTGGTAGAAGATAACGACGATATCTTATAAGAGGTATCGATATGGAACTCTCAATCGATATTGAAACGTATAGCGAATGCCCAATTAAATATAGCGTATATCGGTACGTTGATGATCCTTCGTTTGAGATTCTCCTATTTGGATATTGTTTTGATGACGGGCCTGTAGAGGTCGTGGATTTAACAAAAGAAGAGCTGCCGCCACAAGTAGTGG
>NZ_HF986203.1:22358-35055 GCF_000431435.1 Veillonella sp. CAG:933 | reverse complement strand
GGCTCTTCACAATCCGGACATTACAAAGACTGCGTTCAATGCCGCCTTTGAGATGACCTGTCTGCAAAAAATATATCCGGATATGGACATTACAAACTGGGAGTGTACTTCTGTACTAGCGTTATATTGCTCTCTACCTACATCCTTGGACGCTGTATCTAAGGCGTTAAAACTTGGAGTCGAAAAAGACTCTCGTGGTAAATCACTGATTCAGTATTTTTCGGTTCCTTGTAAACCAACAAAATCAAACAAAGGACGTACCCGTAATTTACCGGAACACGATCCGGAACGGTGGGCTGAGTACATTGAATATAATAGGCAAGACGTTGTAGTTGAGCGGGCTATCCGTAACCGCCTACTACCCTTAAAACCGCCGGACATTGAACACGAGTATTGGCTCATGGACTTGGACATTAACCGTAACGGCATTGCCGTTGATAACAAAATGATAGACAATGCCTTAGCTTTCGACGATGAATTCAAGCGTAAACTAACTGCCGAAGCCAGTTCTTTGACTGGGCTTGAAAACCCGAACAGTCCGCTCCAACTTAAAGAATGGATAGAAAAACGACTTGGGCACGAAATCCCCGGTATGACTAAAGCTGTAGTGGCTGATTTATTGGCTGAGGATTTACCGGCTGACGTCCGTCGCGTATTGGAACTAAGGCAGATGCTTGGCAAAACAAGCGTGAAAAAGTATGCGGCCATGAGGAATGCGGAATGCTCGGACGGACGCATTCACGGTATGCTCCAGTTTTATGGAGCCATGAGAACCGGACGCTGGGCAGGGCGTATCGTTCAATTACAGAATCTGCCGCGTAATTACCTTGAGGATTTGGACACCGCTAGAGACGCCCTCAAGCAAGGCGATTTAGAGATGTTTGAGTTACTATATGGAGATGTGTCTGATACACTGTCTCAGCTTATTCGCACAGCCTTAGTGGCTGAACCGGGGCACCGTTTCATTGTGGCCGACTTCAGTGCTATCGAGGCCCGTGTGATTGCCTGGTTATGTAGCGAAAAATGGCGCCAGAAAGTATTCGCCGAAGGTGGCGATATTTACTGTGCATCAGCTTCTAATATGTTCCACGTACCAGTCGAAAAGCATGGTGTGAATGGACATCTCCGGCAAAAAGGAAAAGTGGCTGAGTTAGCCCTCGGTTATGGCGGTGGAGTAAAAGCATTGATTGCAATGGGCGCTCTAAAAGGCGGTATCGCCGAAGACGAATTGCCGGATATTGTTAGAAAATGGCGTGCTGCATCACCTCGAATCATTAAGCTGTGGAATGATGTAGATTTTGCGGCCAAGGAAGCTATTAAAAAAGGCGGTCCGGTAATTCTTATGCATCGAGGCTTACGATTTGAACGTAGAGACGGTGCCTTATTTATCACATTACCGAGTGGCCGTCGATTGGCATATACAAAACCACGCATCGGAGAAAATCGTTTTGGTGGAGAGTCTATTACCTGTATGGGCATGAATCAGATGGCCAACAAATGGGAACGCCTCGAAACCTATGGCGGTAAATTAACAGAAAACATTGTGCAGGCCATTGCGCGTGACTGCTTAGCCGGTGCAATGTACCGACTATATAAGTATGGCTATAAAATCTGTGCTCACATCCATGATGAAGTGGTCATAGAAGCACCGGTAGGCGTCGGTAGTTTGGATGAGGTAATTAAGATCATGTGTGAACCGGAACCGTGGTGTGACGGTTTGATATTAAATGCAGCGGGCTTTGAAAATCCATATTACATGAAAGATTAAGAGGAGGAATTATCATGATTGGCAAGACGCAGATTAAGCAACAAGAAGAAGCTATTAAATATTTACGTGAATTGGTGTTACAAGCTGAAGACGGTGATAGTAAACAAGCCGCTCTCGATTATTGCGACGGGTGCTTAACTGCTTGCAAGCTAGGGCTCGAAGTTCTGGCCAAACAAGAAGAATCCAAAAAAGCGGATGCTAAAGACACCGAAACTACGGCCGAAACAAAACCGAAAAAACGCACTACCCGGAAGAAAAAAACGGAACCTGTTGAAGAACCGGCTACTGCACCAGAAGCTCCGGCAGAACCGGAAGTCGCTCAAGAAACAGATGATTTTGATGATTTATTATAGGACGGTAGCAATGTATGAGTACGGTATTATTTCAGCTAAAGGTGCCACGGTTATTTGAAGTCGTACGACGGAAACAAATAGGAACGTGGAAACCGGCTATTCAATATCACGTTAATTGTGGAGGAAGTTTTACTTGTTATTGGCCAATGCATCCAAACGGTTTCTCTGTGCAAGTCGATTCCTATTATTCAGATAACTATCATTGCCCATTTTGTGGCCAAGAGGTAAATTGCGATACATTTACTATAAATGCTGAAGACGAGAATCGTATTCCTTTAACTATGGACCTATCTATAGTTAGTCGCAGAACCGAAATCGACGTGATTTTTAAATATGATTCGGTAATTGTTGATGGGGACCTAGGCCTTCGTCAAATTATAAAAGGGCATAAATCTAAACGAACGGATATAGTACGATTTGATTTTAAACAGCGTCGAGTGCTCTACATTCGGCGTGGCATTGCCCGCAGCAGTGTAATTGAAGTTATTCCAGATTTCAAACCACCGGGATACTTTGATTCTACTACACCGTTCTATTGGTTACGAGGTACTTATCAAAGCTTATTGGTAGAACATAAAGAAGAGTTAAAATCGTTTACGACCATTCTAAAAAAGGCTTTTTTGGAGAAGTTAAGTAAACGTGTTGGCTATAAGGTTCCGGGAATTCGTCAATCGGTTAGTATGTCGTGTTCCATTGGTGTGTTTAAAGGTCTGTTCGATACACTGGTATTTAGAATGGCTGCTCCGGACGGGCCTGCAGTAAGTGAAGAGCTTTTGTCGGATTATGTTGAAAATCAATATAGCCAGATAGCAAAACCTATGGATAACCTATTAGATTTAACTCGATCCGGTACTTCGTGGATTAGTGCTTTAATTAAAGTCTATCGGCTAAAAAACAACAGGCTTACTCGCCAATTATTACAGACTCGGCCGTTCTGGGCTATCAACGTACTATCGTTAATAAACGCTTTCTCGGATAATCCTAATTATGAACGCACATTACTTTCTTTCTTTAAAGCATCGCAAAATGAGTACGGTCGTAATCATCGGCAGTTCAGAGCTTGCACTCGGTTACCTGAGTTTTTATCGATTTATCGCTATGTTCGTGGGGAAGGTGCCGCCGTAAATTTAGTAACCTCTGTTAAAGACTTTTACCATTTACGCGATTCGGCCGAAACGTATTTCCGCTTGTCCCGTCAAAATCGTAAAGGCTTTTGGGCACAACGAATTAAGGCAAGAGATGTACATAATGCACTAGTTTCATTGTCCCAAAAAGAAAAGTATGAAAATAAACATATTCAACAGTCTTTATTGTATACACGCCTCGAGGCAACGATTGACGGATACCAATTTACAGTGCCTAAGGAAACTCACGAATTAGTGGATATGGGCGTTAAGCTACATAATTGCGTGGCAACATATTCGGATAGAGTTGTTAATGGGCTAGTTGCTATTGTAGCGGTCTCGAAAAACGACGAATTGCAGGCGTGTATCGAGGTAACGCCGCGAGATGACGGGCAAGCCTTTGTATTGATTCATCAGGCAAAACTGGCATGTAATCATCCAGTGCGAGAAGATCCGGTATTGAATAAAGCCGTGATTGATTGGGCCGATAAAGTTAAGCTCAATGCGTTTAAGTATAATTACGATATTGCAAGGTTAGGAGGCACGGCGATTTGAGCGACATTGTTATAAAAATAGCTACGGGCACAAATCGCTACGCCCGTAGCTGGAAGACTCAAGAATTAAAATGGTCTGAACTCGTAACACAACTAAGCAAGGCTACTGTAACAAAAGAAACGGCATCCGAATATAAGCGGATGACAAAGGCACAGCAGGGCGGCGTGAAAGATGTAGGTGGGTTCGTTGGTGGTTATATCCCTAAAAACGGTCGACGCGTTAACGGAGCCGTAAAACAGCGATATCTGTTGACGCTTGATGCGGATAGCCCGGACGATGATTTCCTCGTAATGCTTGATTTGGTTCTGGATGCTTACGAATATGTATTATATAGCACACATAGTCACACAACGAAACAACCGCGATATCGAATTATTATTCCAACGGATAGACCAATGCTACCGGATGAGTTTCAAGCGGTATCACGACGAATGGCTGAATCGATAGGGATAGAATCCTTCGACCCGTCGACGCACCAGCCGGAACGGCTTATGTATTGGCCAAGTCATCCGAAAGACGTGGAGTACGTCTTTCAGCATCACGAAGGTGCACTGTTACCGGTAGATGATATATTGGCCACGTATACAGATTGGACGGATGTTAGCCTTTGGCCAACAAGCTCAAGAGCTGAAACGCTCATGGCTCATAGTGCCAAAAAGCAAGGTAATCCGTTGGCCAAGTCCGGACTCATCGGTGCCTTCTGTCGAAGTTACAGTATAACAGCTGCTATCGATAAATTCTTACCGGATATATACGCTCCATGTGATACGCCAAATCGATATACCTACCGTGCCGGTTCTACCGTGGCCGGGCTTGTCGTATATGACAATGACACGTTCGCCTATAGTCATCACTGCACCGACCCGTTAAGCGGTAAGTTGGCCAATGCTTTCGATTTGGTTCGCATCCATAAATTCGGCTCTCTCGATGAAGACTGCGATGCTAAAACAAGGGCCGATGCACGGCCGTCGTTCAAGGCGATGATGAACTTTGTTAACGAAGACGGTGCCGCACCGGTGCTACTGGATAAAGAGCGAGCGGCTAAGTATACCAACGATTTTGACGACGTTGAGTCCTTAACCGGCGACGATACCGATGATAGCTGGATGCGTAAATTACAGCGTACTAAGTCCGGTGTCCCCGAATCGAATCCGTATAACTGTATATGGATTATGCAGCATGATCCTCAACTAAAAAATCGATTCGGTCTAGACGAGTTCGCACACCGTATCGTAGTGCTCGGTAATCTGCCGTGGCGTACGGTAAACGGTAGCGATTTATGGGGTGATACTGATGATGCTTGTATACGCAATTACTTATCTACCGTATACCAAATTAAGGGCAAAGGCATTATCGATGATGCTATTACAGAGGTAATGAACCAAAATAAATTTCACCCGGTCCGTGAATACCTGACCTCTCTTAATTGGGATGGTACGGAACGCGTCGATTCCTTATTCATCGACTTTATCGGTGCCGAAGATACTCCGTATATTCGGGCCGTTACGAGAAAATGGCTGTGTGGAGCCATAGCCCGCGTTATGGAACCTGGTATCAAGTTTGATACGGCCATCGTATTATACGGCGAACAAGGGCTGGGTAAGTCGGTTATTTTGGAACGATTGGGCGGTAAATGGTTTAACAATACCTTACAGGATATCAAAACTAAGGACGCCCTGGAACAGATTCAGGGTGCCTGGATTAATGAATTAGCCGAATTATCTCCCACGTATAAAAACGATAACGAGATTGTTAAGGCGTTCTTGAGTCGCACGACGGACCGTTTTAGAGTGCCTTATGGCCGCCGAACGGAAGAATACCCAAGGCAGTGCGTGTTCGCCGGCTCCACAAATAATTTACTGTTTTTGAAGGATCGTACCGGTAACCGACGCTTTTGGCCGATTAGTGGTGATAAGCGTCGGAAGGTGTGTAACTCGTGGGATTTATCAAAAGATGAGGTGGACCAAATCTGGGCCGAGGCCTTTATGATGTGGGCTAACGGTGAGTCACTTGTATTAGATGAGCAGCTGGAGCAAGAAGCCATTAAAAATCAGCAGTCACATACAGAGGGCTCCGAACTTACAGGACTCATCGAAGAGTATTTGTCAGTGTTATTGCCAGCTAACTGGGATAGTAAAGACTTATACGACCGGAGAGCTTATCTGGAGTCTTACGATGAAGAGTCTGGCGGTAAACCACGAGAAAAGGTATGTGCCCTTGAGATTTGGTGTGAAGTGTTGAGCGGTGACCGTAAAACACTATCAAATGCTAAAGCCCGTGAGCTTATTGATATTCTGCAATCAATATCGGGGTGGGAGCCGTACAATAAGGGCTCCGGTAAACTACGATTTGGCAAATTGTACGGTGTGCAAAAAGCGTTTGTGCCCTCGGACAGAGGACACAATAAGCCGTGATTTTATCGAAAACGGTGTTCCGGAGGTGTAGCCAATTACCGTAGCCAATTATTATATCTAATTTTATAGATATAATAATTATACTCCTCTATACATAGAAGATTATAGATATGAACTATAAAATTGGCTACGGCTACGGGATTGGTCACGGAATTGGCTACGGCTTAAAGTATGATTGCTATTATATCTATATGTGTAATGTAGCCAATGTAGCCAATTATTACTAATTAATTATAAATATTATATTATTGTATATACGCGTGTATATATATTAGTGTATATCTAAAAAATAGCCTATATATAGTTTTGGCCAATAATTGGCTACATTGGCTACACACGAATGTTCGAAGGAATGGTGTATATGGAATGGACTGAAAAGCAAGTCGAGGCCTTTATGAAATCAGAGGCCCGAAAAAGAGGATGCCTATTTTATAAATTCGTATCCCCCGGTAATGACGGAGTGCCGGATAGAATCTTAATCACTAAGAACGGTCGGGTGCATTTTATTGAATTAAAGACAACGAAGGGCCACCTATCCCCTACGCAACAGGTGCAGATTGGCAGATTGGAAGAGCATAACGCCCAGGTTTGTGTGGTGCGGGGCAAGGAAGGCGTAATTAACTTCTTTGAAGAGGCGGGCTTATGAAGTTTACCCCGCATCCCTATCAAACGATAGCTATTGACCGGATAGTTGCTAATACACACTACGGACTGTTACTTGACATGGGCCTGGGTAAAAGTATTTGTACTCTAATGGCCATTAATCAGTTAATCAACAACCGGTTTGAGGTGACAAAAGTATTACTAATCGCACCAAAGAAAGTAGCGGAAAGTACCTGGGTGCAGGAAGCTACTAAGTGGGACGATACCAAGAATCTTAAAATTGTAAAGGTGTTAGGATCCGCTAAGCAACGTATCGACGCCTTGCATACTAAGGCTGATGTATACGTGATTAACCGTGAAAATGTTACCTGGCTATGTGATTACTATAAGCATACTATAAAACAATGGCCATTTGATATGTTGGTCGTTGACGAAAGTAGCAGTTTTAAGAATCCCAGGGCCAAACGTTTCAAATCGCTACGACGAGTCAGAGGCTTGTTTGATAGAATCGTCATCCTTACCGGTACGCCGGCACCAAACACACTGATGGACCTGTGGTCTCAAATCTACTTACTGGACGGTGGCGAACGATTAGGTCGCACGATTACCGAATATCGCGATAGGTATTTTGTACCGGATAAAACTAACGGCCACGTTGTATATAGTTACCGGTTAAAGGCATCGGCGGAAAAGGATATTTATAAACGCCTGCAATCGGTGTGCATGAGTTTAAAGGCAGCGGATTATTTATCGTTACCGGAACGCATCGAAAATGTTATTAGAGTCGAAATGACGGATGCAGAAAAAGCCTTATATCAAATGATGGAGCGACAGCATGTATTGGCAATTTCAGATAGTGAAATAATTGCACTAACTGCCGCAGCTGTTGCGAATAAACTGTTACAGATGGCTAATGGGTATGTGTACGACGATGACAAGCATTGCACGAAAATTCACGAGCAGAAAATTGAAGTGCTGAAAGAACTGGCCGATACAAATGCAGGAAAGCCGATGTTGGTATTCTATAATTTCCGTCACGACTTAACTGCAATCAAGAAGGCGTTCCCAAATGCACGAGAATTAAAAACGGATGCCGATGTAGCGGATTGGAATAATGGACATATTGATATGCTACTCGCACATCCGGCTTCAGCCGGCTACGGACTTAATTTACAAGCCGGAGGGCATATTATCGTATGGTATGGGTTAACGTGGAGCTTGGAGCAGTATCAACAGGCCAATGCACGATTATATCGTCAAGGGCAAAAGGATACCGTGATTATACACCATTTGGTAACTACCGGCACGATGGACGAGCAAGTTATGCGAGCTATCGCTAGAAAAGAAGCGGGTCAGAATGAATTACTGGAAGCGATTAAATATAGGCGGTCATTATATGACACGATGAAAGGAGAGTAGCGTATGAACTCAAATAGAGATGATTTAAAAAAAGGTATTATGGCTATGCTATGTGGATTAGGGTACCGATATATACTTCGTGTCCGAGATGATAACATATGGGCGTATAAAGACAGGTCTGACAAAACACAGAAGGAAATCGCAGAGTGTGTCGGATTAAATTGGGCGAGAGAGGCATTCGAGGATCTTCAAATCGATAGAATACTGGATATCTATCTTGAAGTGGGGGACATGATATGGGCATTGGTACCCGTTAATACACTGGTGCTTGTTAGGCACAATGATACAGAACCTTGGGTACGACGACATTTCTATAAATACAATCCTGATTCAGCTAAACCGTATGAGTGTTACTGGCAAGGTAAAAGCCAATTTACAATACGTGACGAACCTAGCGAATGGCAAATTACCGGGTGGGAGCAGATTAGGTCTATTGAGTTCGAATCAATGAAGGGAGTTTAAGGAATGTGGATATTCGTATTACAGGTGATAATGCTTGTATTGAAACTCACGGGACTCGTCAGTCTTAGTTGGTGGCTGGTGTTATCGCCGACACTAGTCCCCTTATTATTCTTAGTATTGGCTGTAATCTTTGAAACGCTGTTTACATGATTAAAGTGGGTTTGGAGGATTTACTTGAGTATGGAACCAAGAGAAAAACGTCGTATAGCACGGTTAGAATTATCAAAACTTAGGGATATGGAAAAAGAGCGTAAAGCGTTAAGAGAACAATTCTGTGATTTATTGAGAGATGCAGCTCCAGATGGATTGCCGGAATGTAGTATCGGCGGTGAACGAGTGAGCGGTGGAGGACGGGAACCGACGCTAACGATTCTTAAGAAAATAACGGAGTTTCAAGGACTTATAGAGATTGAGAATGAGCGAATTGTAGAAGAACAAATTCGATTATTTAACATTATTTCCCAGTTACCGGATTCCCGGCATCGTACACTACTGCGAAGTAAATACGTTCAAGGACATAGTTTGGAGCGTATCGCCGTAGATTGGCATATGGCCTATGAAAGTATTAAGTACAATCATAAGAAGGCCCTTGAAAGTTTTTACGACGTTTTTATGAAATAAAAGTTTACCTGTTTTTACCCCCTAGGTCTGTGATATCATGTAAACTGTAGAAAGAAGCGAATGAAGCTAGTAATGATTGTACACTCCTCAACAAATGCCTATGGTGAGCAAGACGAGCATCCGAAAGGATGCTTTTCTTGTAATATGGAAGAGTACCCAAGTGGATTAAGGGAGCTGTCTTGAAAACAGCGAGACGTTAATACGTGCGTGGGTTCGAATCCTACCTCTTCCGCCACATTGCCTAGTAGCACAATGGTAGTGCAGTCGGCTGTTAACCGACCGGTTATAGGTTCGAATCCTATCTAGGCAGCCACATGGATCTTTAGCTCAGTGGTAGAGCACTCGGCTCATAACCGAATGGTCGTAGGTCCGAATCCTACAGGATCCACCAGTAAGCCGGAGATGTAATTTCATTTTGCGGTGTAAGAGGCTAGCTAGAACTAGCTGCAGCGGGAGAATACCCCGCATTTTTTATTGCCCAAAAGGAGGTGATGACGTGACGCCAAAAAGAGAAAAGTTTTGTGTTGAATATCAGGTAGATTTTAATGCAACACAGGCCGCTATACGAGCCGGATATAGCGAACGTACGGCATATAGCATAGGACAGCGATTGTTGAAAAATGTTGAAGTTCAAAGCCGCATTCAAGAATTAAGAGCCAAAGAGTTTAAGAAAACCATTGCCACCGCTGAAGAAGTGGAGGCGATGCTATCTAAGGCCATGCGCGGTGAGCTCGATGAAGAAGTTGTAGTGGTTGAGGGCTCAGGAGACGGATATAGCGAAGCTAAGATTATGACTAAGCAGATATCCGCTCGTGATCGATTAAAAGCGGCTGAGCTGATGGGTAAGCGCCATCAACTCTTTACTGATAAGGTCCAAATGTCCGGGGAACTAATGCCAATATTTGTCGGAGAGGATGATATTAGTGATTAACTATGACCCGACCAAATATCAACCGGTACGATTACCTGAGATATTTGGAGCGGGGTATGGTCAGTTTATACGGTTCCGAGGCCGGTACCGTGTTGTAAAAGGAAGTCGTGCATCCAAAAAATCAGCAACGGCTGCACTGGACCTTATCAAAAATATATTAAAGTACCCTGAAGCGAATGCATTAGTGGTTCGTAAGGTATTCCGCACCTTAAAAGATAGCTGTTATGCACAGCTTAAGTGGGCGGCTAGACGGTTGAAGTGTTATCATCTGTTCCGGTTTACAGAAAGCCCTCTTGAGATTACAGTTATTGCTACCGGCCAAAAGATTTTATTCCGGGGATTAGACGATCCGCTTAAGGTTACTTCGGTGGCTGTGGAATCAGGTTCGTTATGTTGGTTATGGATTGAAGAAGCCTACGAGATTACAAATGAAGAAGATTTTGATATGCTGAATGAATCAATTCGTGGCCAGTTACCTCCGAATCTGTGGCATCAAATCACGATTACCTTTAATCCGTGGAATGAGCGTCATTGGCTTAAGAAGCGATTTTTTGATACGAAGAGCCCTGATGTATTAGCCCTTACAACAAATTACACCTGTAATGAGTTTTTAAGTCCTTCAGACATCAAAGTATTCGAGGATATGAAACGAAACAATCCACGGCGATATAAA
Source organism: Veillonella sp. CAG:933 (assembly GCF_000431435.1). Lineage (NCBI taxonomy): Bacteria > Bacillati > Bacillota > Negativicutes > Veillonellales > Veillonellaceae > Veillonella > Veillonella sp. CAG:933. The sequence continues at coordinate 24,132 of NZ_HF986203.1, read as the reverse complement.
GTCGCTGGATTAGGTGATTGGGGTATCGTTGAAGGGCTTGTGTACGAAAATTGGGAAGAGCAAGTATTCGATGTTGCTGAGATTAGTAAACGGCAGTACGTTCAAAGCTTCTTTGGATTGGACTTCGGTTTTACCAATGATCCGTCGGCACTGTTTTGCGGGCTAGTTGATACGGCCGCTAAAGAGATTTATGTGTTTGATGAGATGTATCAAAAAGGCCTAACTAATGACGAAATCGCAGAAACGATTACTCGTATGGGCTATGCTAAGGAACGTATTCGAGCTGATTCAGCGGAGCCTAAGTCTATTGTGCATTTAAGGAGATTAGGATTGCGACGTATTACTGCGGCCTTAAAAGGCAAGGATAGCGTTAATGCCGGAATTCAGGTATTACAAGACTATAAGATTATCATCCACCCTCGCTGCGTGAATTTCATAACCGAAATCATGAACTACGCTTGGGACGAAGATAAATTCGGTAAAAAACTGAATAAGCCAATTGATGATTTTAACCATTTAATGGATGCCATGCGGTATGCCTTGGAACCGCTGATTAAAATTAGAAAAGGAGGGATAAGTTTTGGAAACGGGGACGAATGATAAGTTAGCTGGTGCGAAGAAACTACTCGAAACCTTCATTGCCGGTCACCTAAATTTTGCAATGGCCGATGCAACCGCTCGCCGGTATTATGCAAATCAGAATGATATTTTGAACGAAAAGAAGAAAAAAGAAGCAGATAAAGAAAAACCGGAATTGCGAAATGCAGACAATCGTATTCCATCGGCATTTCATAGTTTACTAGTGGACCAAAAGGCCGGTTATATGTTTTCATCGCCGCCTAGCTTTGATGTGGGGACAGATGAACAGAACAAGCAAGTGACCGAGGTATTAGGTGATACATATGAAAAAAATGCTAAAGAATTATGCGTTAATGCGTCGAATGCTGGTATTGCTTGGCTCCATTATTGGATCGATGACAATGAATTCAAATGGGGTGTTGTACCGTCAGCACAAATTATACCTATTTGGGGAACCACCTTAGAACATAATCTGCAAGCGGCTGTACGTTGTTACGAAGAGCTTGATGTGGCTACCGGTGATGCGTATGATGTGTTTGAAATTTGGGATGATACGATATGCAGAGCCTATCGTAAGGAAAAGTCTCTGAGTATTAACGAAGGCTTAAATCCATACGATATGTTCTCTATATTTATGGAAAAGAATCAATCAGAAGCAGCCAATGAATTTGTTCATGACCTCGGTGAAGTACCTTTCATTCCGTTTAAGAACAATGGAAACTGCTATAGCGATTTAGACCGCATCAAACGACTAATCGATGCGTATGATAAAACATATAGCGGGTTTATTAATGACCTGGAAGACATTCAAGAGATTATCTTCGTATTAACTAACTACAGTGGTCAAAATCTCAATGAATTTATTCGGGACCTTAAGTATTATAAAACGATTCAAGTCGACTCCATCGGCAGTGAAGATAAATCCGGTGTGTCGACGTTAACAATTGATATTCCGGTCGAGGCTCGCGAAAAGGCGTTAGAGATTACTCGTAAGTCTATATTCACTATGGGCCAGGGTATTGATCCGGAAATGCAAGGACTCGACGGGACTAGCGGCGAAGCTATGAAGTTCTTATACGCGTTACTGGAACTGAAAGCAGGCCTCATGGAAACCGAGTTCCGGTTAAGCTTTAATCAATTTATCCGAGCGATATGCCGATTTAAAGGTATTAAGCTACAAAATATTATTCAGACG
>NZ_HF986203.1:0-22332 GCF_000431435.1 Veillonella sp. CAG:933 | reverse complement strand
GTGGACACGCACCATGATTCGCAATGACGCCGAGTTAGTGGATATGTGTTCTAAGTCTAAGGGTATTATTTCGGATAAAACAATTATTAAGGCACATCCATTTGTTGAAGACGTGGAAGCCGAAGAAGAACAGTTGGCCAAAGAAAAAGAAGCCGAACTGGCATCGTATGAATTTAACAACACGGGAGGTGAAGAAGATGGAAACGCTTAGAGCTTATATTGAATCATTTGGAGAGGATGCACCGGTTAAACTTTTATACGAAGTGTACGGTACGACTAGCGAAGTCAAATCTGTATTACAGTATTGTGTTACATCGTATAAAACTGCGGTAGAGGTTATGAAGGAAGAAAACGTATATCCTGAAACCGAAACGGCACCGGTAGAAGATGTAAAACTTGTACCTGAACCGGTAGAAGAAGTAAAAGTTGAAGAAAAACCTAAAACTACAAAACGAATAGTCAAAGCGAAATAGTAATATTTCGCTATTTTTATTCCTCGAGGCAGGTAACCTCGGTAAAAACCGGAAAGGACAACAATGGAAGAATTGTTAAAACAATTAGGCATTACTGAAGATAAAGCAGAAGCGGCGACGGCTGCTATTAAGGCATATCTCGACGGGGAATACGTGCCAAAAGGACGCTTTAACGAAGTAAATACCGCAAAAAAAGCTTTGGAAGAACAATTGACAGCCCGTAATAAAGAAATGAAAGCATTACAAAAACAAGCGGAAGGTGCCAAAGACATAGAAGGCTTGCAAAAGCAAATCAGCGAATTAACCGAGAAGCAGAAGGCCGATCAAGCGGAATATGAGTCTCAGCTCAAAAAGTTAAAGCTCGATAATGCGATTGCCTTACAAATTGTCGATAAAGCACAGGACGTTGATATTGTTAGTGGTTTGATTAATCGGGATAAGTTAATTGTGAATGATGACGGTAGTATTACTGGATTAACGGAACAGGTAGAAGCGTTACAGAAAAATAAAGCATTTTTGTTTAAATCTACATCCGGGAGTCAGGGCTATACACCAAAAGGCGGCCAAACGCCTGTAGTGAATCCGTTTGCGGCCGAAACGGAAAACTTAACAAAACAAGGTAAATTATTTAAGGAAAACCCAACAGAGGCACGTCGATTAGCGGCCGCTGCGGGGATTGTATTAGATTAGGAGGAACATAATGGGAACAACTTTAAGTGATGTAATCGTACCGGAGATTTTTACACCGTATACTATCAAGCGAACTATGGAATTAAGTGCATTGGTGCAAAGTGGCATCGTGGTTAATTCCCCGGAATTTGACAAATTGGCAAGCGAAGCAGCATCTATCCACAATATGCCATTCTTCGCCGATTTGACCGGTGATGCGTCTGATGTTATTGAAGGTCAAGATTTAACCGCACAGAAAATTGAATCTAAAAAGGACCAATCGGCAACATTCCGTCGTGCACAAATGTGGTCTGCGACTGATTTAAGTGCTCAATTAGCCGGCGCGGATCCAATGAAAGCTATTGGTACTTTAGTCGGTGCTTACTGGGCACGCGAACTTCAGAAAGACTTGTTAGCAACATTAAAAGGCGTATTCGGCGCTACTACAATGAAGCAGCACGTGTTGGATATTTCCGGTTCTACCGGTCGTGCGGCGGTGTTCAGTGCATCCAGCTTTATTGATGCTTGCCAGTTATTGGGTGATAGCAAGGCTAATCTTACGGCTGTTGTCATGCATTCTGCAACACATGCGTTATTACTCAAAAATAACTTGCTTGAAACTGAACGTGATTCCATGAACGTGGAATTCAACACTTACCAGGGACGTCGCGTAATCATCGATGACGGGTGCCCGGTAGAAGGTGGCGTATACACGTCCTTCTTATTCGGTTCCGGTGCGATTGCATTAGGTAATGGTTCTCCGGTTGGCTTTGTTCCTACTGAAACCGACCGTGATAAACGCAAAGGTTCCGGTGTGGATTACTTAATTAACCGTCGTGTACAGATTCTTCATCCACGTGGGGTTAAATTCACCGCCAAAACTCGTGCCAATATCGAAACTGTTAGCCGTGCAGAAATGTCTACGGCAACTAACTGGGAATTGGTATATGAACCTAAACAGATTCGTATGGTAGCGTTTAAGCACAAAATCGTTTAATAGAGGTGTTGTATGGGACAGGATTCGTATTGGGAACGACGTAGCCGGGAACGGGAGGCCGAATGGACTCAGATTAGTCAAGAGACAATTGAACGCGAGCTGGCGGAACAATACGCCCGTTCCTTGCAACGTATTCAAAATGAAATAAACGCTCTATATGGCCGGTTCAGTCAGGACAATGCAATGAGTATTGCCGAAGCCCAAAAGCTAATTACTGGACCCGAATTCAGAGCGTGGCGTATGGATATTGCCGAGTATATAAAACAAATAGAAGCTATCGGTAGTAAAGAATTGCTGCGAGAGCTTAATGTATTGGCCATGCGTAGTCGCATATCCCGGCTCGATAAGCTATATGGTGACACGATTAAAGAGTTGCTGTCGATGGGAATTATTGTCGATGATAAGATGACCGAGTTTTTAACAAGGGCTTACGAGGACAATTATTACCACGCACGCTACGATTTAGGAGTTGCCGGCATAGGCGTACCATGTAATTTAGTGAGCAAGGATGATATTGCCAAGGTGTTAGCTAATCCGTGGAGCGGTAAGAATTACAGTACACGGCTATGGGGAAATACCGAGAAGTTGGCCAAAGTAATTAAGCGTGAAGTTACCAACGGTGTGCACCGTGGAATAAGCAATACTAAGATGGCCAAACACGTACAACAGGTCATGGAATCCGGTAGAAAAGAAGCCGAACGCTTGGTGCGTACCGAGATGAACTACGTAAATAATCAGGCCAATCTTGATAGTATTCGTGATGCAGATATGCCGTATTATCAGTTCATCGCTGTCATGGACAGTCGTACTTCTCGTGTTTGTAAGGACCATAACAACGAAGTGTACAAAGTGGCCGATGCTATTCCAGGGGAAAATTTACCACCATTACACGCCAATTGCCGTAGTACGATAGCCGGAACGTTAACTGGGTACGACCCGGCTAAGGATAAAGGTAAGTTAACTCTGTTTAAGACTATGCCATATGAAGACTATAAACGAGTTTTTATCGAAGGTGATAAAGAGTATGGCATGGAGAAAAATTACTTACCTCCGACAGTAGAATTTATTGCAAAACTTGCCGCGGAAGGAAATCAGCCTTATAATAAAGTTAAGGAAGGTGTAGAACGATTTTATGACGATAATGGTGCTCCTATATATCCGCCAAACAATGGTGCGATAGGAGATGTTAGAATTATTACACTAAAACCCGGCACGGAAGTATTAACAAGGTATGGTCGCGATACGGGCTCATATGTCAGCCTTGGGGATATAGATTTTACAGCAAGGGCGTTACCCAGAACGGTTGATGTGAATGCATCTAATTATCATCGGTATAGAGTTATTAAGTTATTGGATAATGTAGAAGAAGGGCTAATTGCACCGTGGTTTGGCGAAAAAGGGCTGGGAATACAATACCGATTACCGGATAGGGTTAAGAACTTACTAGGCGAATTCCTGGAGGAAATTTATGAAGATGAATGACTTAGCTAAAATTATGGAAAAAGAGAATATTTGGCCATACGATTATGCTATCGGGTCGTTACAAAAACCACTGAGTGAAACGCCTCTGTGCTTAATCAAAGAAGGTAATAAATTTGTATATTTAGCCTTGGAGCGAAATAAAGAAGTAGACCGAATTGAGTTTTTATCAGAAGAAGAGGCTTGCAAATATTTCTTAAAGTCGTATGCCGCTTATGATAAAAGACTCAGAAAATACATAGCTTAAACCGCTTACATTATGTAGGCGGTTTTTTCATGCCCAAAATGAGGTGATACATTGGTAACGTATATTAGTGTTGAAACGGCGATTGAACAAATCGTCGATAAAGTTAAAATTAGCGCTGATGTGGAGGATATAATGCCTTTACAGCAGTTACAAATTGAGCAGTTTGTATACGATATTGTCGATTATTGCCACCGAGACGATTTTCCAACGACTCTCGTACTTACAGTGGCTAATCTGATAGCCATGCATTTTATAACAGAGCCGGAACATATGGGTACGGGCCCACTTAAGGCTCTTGAAGAAAATGACACACGGTTTGAGTTTGCTGTTGCGGATGCGGATACTACTGATTTATTAAGTAATCAGCTGTTTGGTAAAATACGGCCGAAACTGAACTTGTATCGAAAGTTGGTGCGCAATGGTTAACTATCAGGGCATATTGGAACGATATATGCGTAATGATCGTGTTACAGTAGTTAGGCAAGTAGAAGCGGTTGACGATATTGGAGCGGATATTTTTACCGAAACCGTAGTATATGCGGATATACCGTGTAAACTAGGGCAAGCCGGGAAGAATACCCTCGATAATACTCCAACCAATAGCGTAACGTTCGTAACGGCCGATTTACGGTTATGTTTAGCACCGGACTACACGATTCTGGCTAATGACAAATTAATTGTTAAGCACAAAGGTCAGACGTTTACGTTTTGGGCGACGCAAGCGTTCAAGTATATGACGCATCAGGAAATATCGGTATATGCTAAAACGGAGGCGTGAATGAAGATTACAGGCTTTGAAGAGCTGTATAAACGGCTTGATAAAATAGCGAATTCACAGGTTAAACTCAATCGCTTTGTCGCACAGCAGGGTGAAATATTACGCAGTGAAGCGGTTAAAAACACGCCTAAAGACACAGGACGGTTACAAGGTAGCTGGCGCCGTAGTCGAGCGGCTCAAAGCAAGTGTGAAGTATATAACAATACGGAGTATGCGGCACACGTTGAGTATGGCCATCGCACACGAAATGGTGGTTTTGTGAAGGGCCGTAAAATGCTCCATCGTGCTATTTTGACTCACAAAAAGAACTTTGAAGAAAACACGAAGGCTATTTTGGAGAATATAATACATGATTAGATTACGGACAATACAACAGGCTTTACTGGGGTTACTTAAAAAGAAATACCCTGATTATAAGGTGTTCTTTGATGATATTGAAAAATCCACTAAAAGCTATTTCTACATTGAAATGAATGTGGTATCGCATACGTTCGACCGCATCTATTTCGACAGGTATTTACAAATTGATATTGCGTTTAGACCGTTGGAAGATTCGCTAGGGCGAATTAAGCGGTCCGAATTATATGAAAAGGCCGATGAGTTAGAAGAACTCATCAGGCCTATTTTTTATGTCGAGGACCGGGCTATTACCGTTTTGAAGGCGGAACAGACCATCGTTGACGAGGTGCTGCATTATATTTTTAATCTCGACTTTACGGATTCGTTTACGCCGGAAGAAGAGTACGAATTGATGCAGAACTTGGAATTGGATATTGAGGTAAACAGAAAAGGAGAATAGTATGGCTAGACCTTCTGCAACAACAAATGAGACTAACTATGGGTTACCTTGGGTCTTAATTGATTTTAAGACTAAGGCAGCGACTGCCATTGCCCGTTCGGCGCGTGGTATTGTAGCTATGATTTTACACAATGAAACTAAAGACGTACAAAACTTTTATCGTATCAATGACATAACAGATATTCCCGAAACCGGATTGTCCGAAAAAAGTATTGCGTTAATTAAAATGTGCCTAAAAGGCACTCCGGCAAAAATCTTATTGTATACCATTCCGGACAGCACGGTTGAAAACGCAAAGATTACATTGGCCAATACGTTGAAAAAACTTGGACACATCAAGTGGAACTATATTTGTGCGCCGGACAGTACCTTCCAAGAGCATACAGATATTGCCACTTGGGTAAAGGCTATGTCTGAAAACAAGGATAAAACCTATAAGGCTGTATTGGCCAATAACAAGGGTGACCATGAATGCATCATCAACTTCACGACGGACGCGATTAACGTACAGACCGGTATGGATGCCAAGAACAATCCGGAATATACGACTTACGACGCTACTGCGTATACAGCACGTATTGCCGGTATTTTAGCAGGTCTTTCGCTCGACCGCAGTGCTACATATTATCGTTTGCCGGAAGTTGCATCTGTCGAACAATATGAAGATCCGGATGAAGCTGTTAAGAAGGGCGAATTGATTTTGTTTGATGAGGAAGACGGTAACGGCGTAAAGATTGGTCGTGCGGTTAACTCGTTTACTTCTTATACCAAAGAAAAAGGCAAGGAATTCCGCAAAATTAAGATTGTGGAAGGCGTGCATATGGTTAAAGATGATATTCGCGATACTTTCAAAGGTGGATATACCGGAGCGTACCTTAACTTCTATGAAAATAAGATGTTGTTCTGTGCGGCTGTTGAAGTATATTACAACAATCTTAAAGGTAACGTTTTGGATCCAAACGGCAACAATACTATTGACATCAATGAAGAATGGCAACGTAATTACGCAAAATTACAAGGTGAAGATGTTACTAAAATGTCTGCTATGGCCATCCGTCGTTACAATACCGGTGACACATTGGCGTTAGTTGGTGATGTTAAGTTTGTAGATGCGATGGAAAATTTACAAATCGTCTTTACGATGTAATGGATTGAAAGGAGTAGCACATGAGCAGAAATAAAGAAGATGTAAAATACCGTGGTCGCCGCCGTTGGAATGGCTCGCATGGTCATTTATGGTGGGACGGCGAATTAATTTTCGAAATTGCCAAATATGAATGTAAAGTAACTGCTGAACGTGAAGATGTAATTGTTGGTAACAGCAAAGATAGTAAAATCGTAGTGCTTGCCGGTGAAGGTAACTTTACGATTAAAAGCGTAATTAACCGCAATCTCAATAAAATGCTCGAAGCATGGAAAGCCGGTACAGACCCACGTTCCACTTTAGTAGCAGATATTGATGATCCGGATGCAGTAGACGGTCAGGCGGAACGTGTATCGGTTGATAACGTGTGGTTTAACGAACTCACTTTATTAGCCTTTGAAAAAGGGAAAGTCGTTGAAAAGGAATTTACCTTTGGCTTTACCCCTGAAGATGCTACATTTATTGAAACGATTGAATAGGAGGCTTACAACATGGCTATTAGTGTTAAAGATTTAATTGCAAAAAAAGAAGCGTTATCTAATAAGAAAAAAGAATTATACGACTTAACTACTTCTATCGGTGTCATTACCGTTGCAAAACCATCCGACACATTGGCTACCGAAGCTATGGAATTGACGGACGCTAGTGATGAATATCTCATCATTAATAGCGTAGTTGAACCAAATTTAAAGGACATGGCATTGTTAGAAGCCTATAATTGCGCATCTCCGTTTGATATTGTAGGCAAGTTATTTGATGCCGGCGAAGTGTATGCTATCTCTAAGGCTATTATGAAAACAGCGGGCTTTGGTGTGGACATCGAAACTAAGGTGCACGAAACTGTAAAAAACTAATTGAGGATGACTGGGAGGCGGCTACGGCCGCCTATCTTTTATTAAAAGGTCATCCTCTATCCTATTTTTTCAGTTTACCGTTGTTAGAGCGGATATTTTGTTATGAGGCAATGAAGCTAGAAGAAAAATATAAGCTCGAAGTAATAAAGGCACAAATGCAATTACAGGCGAAAGGGGGTAGCAAATGGCCGATGACGTAAAATTATCCGCATCGATAGAGCTGAAGGATAATATGACCATTACAGCTAAAAAAGCTAAAAATGGTCTTAAGCAGTTAGAGGAAACCGCCAATCGACTGAGTTTGAATGGCGTAAACAGTGCTACCTCAAAAGCCGGTAGTGCGGTAAAAGATTTAACAACTAAGGCTACCAACCTTAAAACAAAACTTAGCGGCCTGAAAAGCGGTAGTTATAACGTCACATTAGGGGTTAAAGATAAGGCTACTAGCGTAGTAAATAGGGTTAAATCACAGCTCGAAAGTATCCGTGGTAAAGTGTATACGGCCACGGTTAATATCCGTCAGAATCAAGGAATTAATAAAATCAAACAATCGCTTACCGGAATCGGCTCCGGAATGTTAAGGGGCACATCTGCAGGCATGTTAGGAACAGCCGGTATTGGTTTTGGTGCCTATGAAAGTATCAAACAATACGGTGAATTTGAACAGCAGATGTCGGCCGTAGGGGCGATTAGTGGTGCTGTCGGTGAAGATTTCGAAGCCTTAACTAAAAAAGCCATGCAGATGGGTGCTAATACAAAGTTTAGTGCTAAAGAAGCAGCAGATGCATTGATGTATATGGGTATGGCCGGCTGGAATACGCAGGAAATGTTGAGCGGCTTGGAAGGTACTATGTATCTAGCAGCCGCTAGTAATGAAGATTTAGGTCTTGTTTCGGATATCGTTACAGACTCCATGAGTGCGTTTGGACTGAAAGCGGAACGAGCCGGACATTTTGCTGACGTATTAGCTGCTACAGCGACCAAGTCAAATACGGACGTAGCCAAAATGGGCTACACATTTAAGTATGTCGCTCCGCTTGCCGGTGCCTTGGGATATACGATTGAAGATGCGTCTATTGCGATTGGTACTATGGCCGATTCCGGTATTAAAGGTGAACAGGCTGGTACCGCATTACGTAGTTTATTAACACGCATGGCATCGCCTACAAAGCAATCTGCGGCGGCGATGGATAAATTAGGCGTGTCACTTACCGATGCATCCGGAAACATTAAACCGTTCCGTATGGTACTGGATGATTTACGAAAAGGCTTTGCCGGATTGAGTAAGGATCAACAAGCGCAATATGCGTCAATGTTATCTGGACAGGAAGGTATGTCCGGTTTATTAGCTATCGTTAATGCTGCACCGGAAAAATATCAAACGTTAACACAGGCGATTGATAATGCAAACGGAGCCGCCAAACGAATGGCAGATAGACGTCAGGATAACTTGTTTGGTGACTTAGAAGCATTAGGCGGTGACTGGGATAGTTTTATCATGAATCTTATGAAAGGTGATAATATCGCCGGTATCCGCTCCTTTGTGCAAGAGGTCGATAAATTGTTATCTCACTTCAGTGAAGAAGTAGAGAAAAACGGATTGTCGATTAAAGCGGTGCTTAAAACTGTCGGAGAGGCCTTTGAAGATTTAGTTAAAAAGGCAGCCAAATTAGACGGCGAAGGCTCTATATTAGCTATCGGAGCGTTAGCCGGTATTGGCTACGGTGCGTATAAAGGTTACAAAGGTATTAGAAATCTCTTCGGTGGAAAGGGTTCTGCTCCGGGCGGTTTAGGGGGTGGAGCTGATGCCGATATGGATACCATGACGGTTAATGCAACTAACGTAATAGTCAATGGTGGCTTACCGGGATTACAACAGCCCGGTGCATCTGGAGGCGCCGCGAAAGGAGCGGCGGCTATGGGTCCTTGGCAAAAGTTTATGAAATTCATGGGCGGTAATGGTGGCAAGTGGCTACAACGTGGCGGAGCTGCCGTTGCTATAGGGGCTACTGCTTATAATATTGCTACAGCAGATGACAAAGCCAAAGCCACGGTAAAAGGTGCCGGTGGTCTGGTCGGTATGTGGGCCGGTGGTAAAGTTGGAGCAATGGCCGGCGGTGCTATCGGTAGCTTGTTTGGCGGTGTAGGTGCAGCACCTGGTGCGGCTATTGGCGGATTGTTAGGCGGGGCCCTCGGATTCATAGGAGGCGATGCAGTAGGCGATTGGCTTGCTAATATCGATTGGGAAGCAATGAAAACATTGCTCAATAATGGATTCGAAAGCATCAAAGATTTTGCTCAACCGTTAACTGATGGTTTTATTGATACTATTAACGTAATTGTCGGTATTGGAGCTACCCTGTGGGAAGGAATAAGCCCTTATTGGGATGCTGGGGTGCAATGGGTAAACGATAATGTGTGGACACCTATTAGCGATGCCGCCAGTGCCACATGGGACACTATTAGCGGATATGCCGGCGCGGCTTGGGATGGTGTAAAGGTTTATTGGGAACCTGTTGCGAATTGGTTTGACGGCAATGTTTGGCAACCAATATCCAGTGCGGCTGAAACAGCCGGATCGATTATTGCATCCGGGATAAATGGCGGTATCGATATTATTAAAAGGGGTTGGTCCGGTGTGACAAGCTGGTTCGATGAAAATATTTGGACACCTTTAAGCAATAAAGTAGCTGAATGGAGAGACCGCGGTTCTAGTATCACGGGTTGGAATCCTAGGGGCGGTGCAGACCATAATGCTACCGGTACTACTTCGTTCCGAGGCGGTTGGACTGAAATTAACGAACGTGGTGGCGAGTTAATCGAGTTGCCGAATAAGTCCCGAATCTATCCACATGCGACTACGGTTCAATTGCTTCAAAAAGAGTTGGCCAACTTAGGTAGTTCACCAAATATTACGGTGAACGCTCCTACACCTGTTAGTCAATCAGGAAGTACAAGTGTGTCAATCTCCGGTAATACCTTTGTGGTACGAGAAGAAGCCGATATCGATAAAATCGCCTATAAGATTGTAAGTTTATTTGAACAAAGTAAAGCTAACTATGGAGGTGCATACTAATGGCAGGATTAAGCTCCATATTAAATATTCTGTCTATTGCGCTGTTGCGGGCGGGCCGTGAACGTGAGTCGGTTGTATTATCTTGTCAGGGGGAACGGTTTGTATTACCGGTAACCCCAAGCAAGATTACTATATCCGACGGTCAGAACAATAAAACCATGAATGTAACTCAAGTTGGCGAAATTTTAGTATTCGGTATGCCTAAGTTACAAACTATTTCGTTTAGTTCATTTTTTCCGAATCTAAAGAGGGAATATCCTTTTGTAGTTGGTGATAACAAGGAACCGGCCGAATGTATGGCTCTTATTAAAAAGTGGAAAGAACTACGACTTCCGGTACGAATTATTATCACAGGACTTGATGTTAATTTAGCGGTCGGTATTGGTTCTTTTGATTGCGATAAACGTGATGGTAGTGGCGATATTTATTACAGTCTAAGCTTAACCGAACATAAAGATTTAAACACACCGTTGGCCAACAACAGTAATCAAATCGAAGCGGCTACCGGATTGCGCACTAGACCAGGCGAGGTTAATGCAACGACGGCTACTATGGTTAGTAAAGCGGCGGATGTTTTGGACGTGGCCAAAAAAGCTTATGGTGATTATAAGCACTGGCGACGTGTAGTTGAAAGCAATAATTTGACGGGGTTAGTCATTAATAACGTAACGAAGATCCGAAAGTTGAAGGTGTAGTTATGATTATTAAATATAAATCTAGCGACACTGGCGCCGATGTGGATATGTCGACCGTAGTTCAGAAAGTAGAATGGAGCGGCTCACGTATTCAAGTGGCTAGAGTTTTGGAATTTTCATATGTTCAAGATGGGCGGGATGCGTTGATTCCCGTCCATTCTTTGGATTGTGGCCAAACGATTTATGGTTACGACGAAGATGGACAGTTACAATTCCAGGGCAATATATACTCAGTGGAACGCAATACTGAAAATTCATTAGTTTCCGTTCGATGCTATGACAATCTATTTATTCTTTGTAAATCCAAAACTACTAAGAAATTTGTTAATGTATTGGCCGAGGATATTGTAAAAGGCGTATGTGCTGAATTAGGGGTAAAGGTTGGTACCTTGCCCAAGACGGATAAAAAATTAAGCTATATTGCGGCCGAAAAAACAGGCTATCAGATAATTATGATGGCCTATACTCAACTATCCAAATCAACCGGTAAAAAGTACCAAATGCTTATGAAGGGTGATAGCTTAGACGTCATTGAAAAAGGAAGCCTTATTGAGTCGTTCGAGGCTAGTCAGTATGTGAATACTAATAACAGTACCTACCGGGAAAGCATCGAAAACATGGTTAACTCGGTCCGTATAACTGATGAGCAAGGAAACTTGGTCGGTTATCAGCAGAATACGGATGATATTAAGAAGTATTCCATGATTCAGGATGTATATAAAACGAATCCAAAGGTGAATACTCAAGAAGCTGTAAAAGCATTACTAAAAGGACCTGAACGAACCGGTGTGTTGGAATTACTCGGTGATTATGCGGTCAAGTCTTCGTATTCGATTAAGATTAGCGACAGTATCGCTAATTTAACCGGTCAATTTTGGGTTAAGTCCGACCATCATTCATTTAGTGATGGCGTACATACGATGAAGGTCGAGCTCGAATTTGAAAATCTTATGGATGAACAGGATCCTGATAAGAATAAGGAAGGAGGCAGCTAATGCCGGAACAAATTCCTACGGCCGCACAATCGGCGGCTAAGCTTGTTGATATGGTAACGGGGATTGCCCAAGATGCAAGGCCACGACAAACTATGATAGGTGTTGTGATAGCATCGCCACCTGATATAAAGGTACAACTTAACGACATCATTCTGACAAAAGAAGATGTGTACATCAGTGAATACTTGCTCGTAGGGTACGAACGTACTGCTAAGGGCGTGATTAAGTCGGAAACTCAACCACGAGCGGGCGGCAGTGGTATGCCTGCATTTGCAAGCCATACTCATGATATTGATAACCCGTACACGGATAATATCATTTACACCGATACACTTAAGCCCGGTGATCGAGTATCCGTTATTCCGGTTTATAATCCCGGTGGCCAAGAAGACCAATTGTACTTGATTGAGGATAAGGTGGTGCGATTAGTATGAGTGATGCCTATCCATTTGTGACAGGCTTTAATCCTGTTGAAGAAGCTAAAAAACTACCTACTTTTGTTGAATTTGATTGGGACTTCGACACCGATAATTTCAAATACGATTCTAACGGAAAGCAAAAAATCGTTACCGAAAATGACGCTATTAAGGTTTGGGTAGGCAAGGCGCTCCAGACGGAACGCTATCAGTATCTGGCTTATTCGTGGCAATACGGCATTGAAGTTAAACCGTTTATCGGTAAGGTAATGCAGGTCAAAGAACGGTACTTGGAACTTAAACGTGTTATCGTTGAGTGTTTAATGGTTAACCCGTATATCCTCAGTATTGATTCTGTTGAGTTTACCACTACTGATGCTGATACTGTGGTGGCCGACATCATATTAACTACTATATATGGAGAGGTGAACGTAAATGTATAAAGCGAGAGACCAAGCCGAAATTTTAAAAGAACTACAATCCTATTCGGAACTACCGGTTAGTAATATTGAAGGGACCTTCGAATATGATGTTTTCTCTTCAAATTCGATTGAATTCGGAAAAGTAGAAGTTGAACTGGAACAATTATATAATGCTGCCTTCGCTGATACAGCATGGGGAGATTTCCTGACAGCTCGTGCAGCGGAAGCCGGTGTTATTCGAAAATTGGCCGTAAAGGCTACGGGTACCGTCACTGTATCCGGCAGTGGCGAAATACCTAAAGGCTGCCAATTCGCTACTGAAACCGGCATACAGTTTGAAACTGAAGAATCTGTAACAGTTAATACTACGGCTACTATACCAGTAAAGGCTGTGGTAGCTGGGACAAACGGAAACGTGGCGGCCGGTGCGATTAATACTATATCCGTGTCAATTCCGGGCATACGCGATGTAACTAATTCGGAGGCTACCTATGGTGGCTATGACGGGGAAACCGATAAGGCACTCCTTGCTCGTTATTTACTCCATGTTCGCAATCCAGGCACTACCGGTAATAAATCGCACTATCTGGAGTGGGCGTTAGCTGTTCCGGGCGTCGGTTCTGCGAGTGTGTTGCCAACCTGGAATGGCCCGAATACGGTAAAGGTTATTATCGTTGATGCCAATCGTGATACGGCTAATGCTGAATTGATTAAGCGAGTAACCGACTATATTGAAACAGTCCGACCAATTGGTGCTCAAATTACGGTTATATCCGCATCAAAAAAAGTAATCGACATTTCGGTTAAAATTAACGGATTTGCTGATAAGGATAGTATCAAGGCCGCCGTAGTCGATTATTTCAAAAACATAACCACTAGCTATGTAAGTATTGCTAAAATCGGCGATATTATCTTCCATACTACCGGTGTAGAAGATTATACGGCGTTATTGCTTAACGGGAATGCGACGAATGTAGCCCTTTCAGATGAAGAACTGCCCGTAATCGGGGAGGTGCGTATTGAATGATATTTGAGTTGTTACGTACGTATAAAGTCGATGTTATGCGATACTTGCCTAAGTTCTTAGCAAAAGACAAATCATTTAATGCGGTGCAAGGTACTTTGTCGTATGAACATGAACAGTACCGATTAAAGGTTATCGATATTGCTAAGCAGTTTTTTGTTGAGACTGCAACCTGGGGGCTAGCGGATTGGGAGCGTGTATATGCGTTACCGTCTACCGGCACCATAGAAAACAGACGTATCGCACTATTGCGGAAAATCCGTGCTCGCGATACGGTGACAAATAACCGTATGCAGTCCCTGATCGATTCTGTAGTTTTCACCAAGGATGCTACTCTCGTCGAGAATGTTGCTCCGGGCGTGTTCCGGATTGACATGGAAACGATGATAGTCCTCGATGAATTACGGGCTATCGTGGATTTCTATAAACCGGCTCATCTGACATATTTAATTGCTCATGCGTTTTTTACGCAGGGGCAATTTTTTTATGCCGGTGCGGTCTCAGAATTTGATATTTTGTCCATCGAAAAAGGTACCGATGGCGATATTGATACGGGCAGGGCACCGGTAGCCTATGCCGGCTCGGTTAGTGTTTTTGACAATGTATTTATAGGAGGTAATCATGAGTCAATATGATCCGATAGTGCCTACAATCCGAGGGCGTGCGATGATAACTCAGGCACTTGCTGAAGAGAAAGCACTTTATTTTACCCGCGTAGAGTGGGGCGATGGCGTCAAGCAACAAGACGCACAGCAGGAATCATTTACCGGCCTTATTCACAAGGTTATTGAGAGCGGTGTTACTAAGAAGCGTCGAGAAGAAGATACGCTATATTTAACGACTGTGTATGATAACTCTAAGATCAAAACGGGCTTCTATGTACGCGAATTAGGCGTATACGCTAAAGTAGGACAGAACGGGCAAGAATATTTATTCGCTTATACGTATGCATCGAATGCATCTTACACACCGGCATCGTCTCAATATAACGAGAAACGTGTAACGATAGCCCTTGGGGTTGATGCTCAAGTTAATGTAATCGTTAAATTCAACTCTCAGCAGTACGCTACTCGTGAGGAATTAGAGGATCATGATGCCGATACATCTTCCCACGAGGTTATTTTTAATAACTTTGTTAAAAATGTGACTCGTGTAAATGATGCCACATTCCAGATTACTAAAGGCGATAATACAAGTACGACTATTACGATTGATAATGTCGCACACGCGGGCAGTGCCACATCGGCCACTAACGCGACGTATACGACAACAGCGAGTTCCGGAGATAACTCGACTCGTATTGCATCTACAGCGTACGTGTTCCGAGAGATCGCATCGGCAGTAGCCAAGCTGATTAATTCGGCACCGGGAACACTGGATACTCTCGATAAGCTGGCGGCTGCATTAGGTGACGATCCTAATTTTGCAACGACTATTACTAATTTATTAGCCCTTAAGGCTCCGTTAAGCTCTCCGACATTCACCGGTACGCCACGAGTACCTACTGCATCATCTAGCTCTAATGATACGCAAGCGGCGAGTACGTCATTTGTTAAATCGGCTTTATTGTCGTTTTTGACAGACCGAAATTTTATCAAAGGTGTTATGGATGCTATCGGTTCGGAGACATTGTCACAGTTTGGAGTTAAGTACAATTTTGATAATCCGAATGCTTGGTCAATAAGCCTTGGGCGACTCTTTGGAGGGTTAATTATCCAAGGTGGATGGAATATAATTCCTGAACGGCAAGTAAAGACAATACCATTCCCAATTAATTTTACAAATAAAGCATTTAAGCCGCTGATTGCATGGGACGACCCGGCACAGGGGGCTAATCCATCATGGCAATTTGTAGCCGGAGCAACCGCTGATACTACATCTTTGCAAATCGGTTTACACACCCAAAATGGAGAAGGTGAACGCGGTGTAAATTGGTTGGTTGCCGGTATTTAAACAATCCATATTAATTATTGGCGTTTAATTCTGCCGGCTAAAAGCCACATAATAGCACGCCGGAGCGATAGCATCGGATGTACGGAATGTACAACTATTAGCCGTTTTATAGTCTTTTAAAACGTTAACAGTTAAGCTGAATTTACTGTCGCTTGCGTCAATAACGCCAACCGGAATAATAATATAATCCGTATTATTAAAAGCTATCGCAAAGTTTGCCGTGGCTGCATTATTAGCCGGTCGGCCGGTTGCTCCACCTTGGGTAAGGAGGTGATAATAAAAGACAGTAAGAAATGGATTGATAATGTCTTAGTAATAAACAAATTAGAAGCATGAGTAAAAGCTTATGCTATGGCAATATTAAGAAATTAAGAATGACATAATAATGAACATATTGTAAACATTATTTCAGTAATCTTATAGTTTTCCTCAGCTGTGGTAAGGCTTTGTGGGTATATACACCATCTGTAACATTATTAGCAGCATGACCAAGCAAACGCCTTTTAGCATTATAGTTTGCATTGGCATTATCTAATAATGTTGCAAATGTATGCCTACAGTCATGAGTGGTATGATTGGCTTTTATCGTAGTCATTACATCTTTAAATTTTCGAGAAAGCTGAGCATATGTAATTATAGTATCTCCAAGCAAGTATTTATTGTTATTGCTCAATAGGGTTTGGATAATAGGCCATAGTCTTTCATGTATGGGAATGATTCTAATACCGGCTTTAGTCTTAGATGTTTTAATGTCAAAGTATTTTTGCTTGATGTTAATATCTGAACGCTTTAAATGCCGTAGTTCAGTACTTCTCATACCGGTATAAAGCATAATCAAGGGTATGATGCGGTTAGGGTTGCTAGAACGCCATAACTTATTGATTTGAGCAGTGGTAAAAGGCTTATGTGGCCTAACCGGTGTATTTTTGCCGATAATTAAATATTCAGCTAGATTTTTATCGGTCCATTCGTTAATTATGGCAAAGGTATATAACTGATGTAATAAGGATCTAACTTTTTTTAAGCTAGCATAAGACAAGTTATTATTAAGCATGTTATCCATAACATCCTGTAATTGTCTATATTTAATAGCATTAATAGGTAATGTAGCTACTGCACCTAAATGTTTCAGACTATTAATATAACTATTAGAGGTTGAAGTGCTAACATGCTTTGAATGAGTGGGAAACCATAACTTATAAATTTTGGAAAGGGTGATAGTAGGCGTGGGAATGTCCGTATTATTGAATTTTGCTAGTGCATCTAATGCATCTGATTTACTAGCATAATAACCAACAATATGGTAAATGGCACAGCCCTTGTTTTCATAGCCGATTGTTTTTCTTACCATAAAAGGCCTTCTTCTATTGCCAGATAGTTTACAGATTTGGCCATAGTTGTTTGGTAACTTCATTTTTTATACCTCCAGTTTTAAAAGAAAGGAATGATAATGTCATGAATCAATATTTAATTATACTTGATACGCCTGACAAAAACGGAGAGAGTAAACGTTTAGCGTCTTATTGGATGGACGTTCACGGTTTTAGCTGGAAAGAGCTTGAAGAGAAAGCTCAAAAGGAATATCCTGGCAAGATTTACTTGCGTGATGAAGACGCTAGCATTCAGGCTAAGCTGGCTGATGGTAAATACGTCTGGGGCGGTGAAGAACCTGTTATTCCAACTCCATACGTACCTACCGAAGCTGAAAAGCGCAAGGCTAAGATCCAAGCGATTAAGGCCGAAACTGATGCGGCGAATGCACCGCTGCAGGACCGTATGTTGACAGCCCTGTTGCAGGGGAATGATACTTTGGCTGCTCAATTGCGTGACCAATATCAGGCTAATAATGCTGCTATGATCCAGAAGATTAAGGAGGTTTAAACATGGAGGATAAATTATATTGTGAATATTGCGCGGCTGAACTTACTGAAGACGGTCGCTGCCCAGATGTAGATTGTGTATATAACGTCTACATCGACGCCATCGCGGAATGTGATGCCGAAATCGAAGCGGAAAAGGAGGACAGTAAATGATATCTATACAGTATTTTCAGGACATGTGGGAATCCTTGATTGCCGCATGGTGGGTAAAAAGTGCCTTATCTGTTATCGCCGCAGTAGCTATTTGGTTAATCGGGCTTAAGCACGTACAAGTGTTAGGGATATTTATATTGCTAGTCGGTCTTGATTTGGTTACCAAGTGGGCTAGTGTGGCGTACCGTATGCTTGTCGATAATTTTGGTTACGATCCGGAACATATTGCGGCCTGGGAAAAGTACCGAGCCATACCGACAGCATTTGACCTGAATTTGATTAGAAGCGAATATATGCGAAAAGGATTTTGTGATAAAGTCCTTACCTATGTAACAGTCACAGCGGCTGCTTTTCTATTTGACTGGCTAGCAGGCGAAAAATCGTTTGCCGTTAATCTCGTGTGGCTGTATTTGGGCTCATCCGAATTTCTTAGCATCCTTGAAAATCTTCGAGACGGTGGCAATAAAAGCATGGGGCGTTTCTTGGAATTGGTACGTGATAAGATTGAGAACAAGGTTAAGTTTTAGGAGGTAGGCTATGAAAGTATTTGTAAATCCGGGTCACGCACCCGGAGGTATTCCAGATCCAGGTGCTGTTAATCCGGTTACCGGTACTCGCGAATGCGATATAGCGGCTAAAGCCGGACGTATGCTTGCCGGTTATTTAGAAGCCGCGGGTATAGAAGTTAAGGCATTACAGTCCGACGATTTAGGGGACGTGTGTGCCACTAGTAATGCGTGGGGAGCTGATATATTTATCTCGTTGCACTGTAATGCATTTAACACAATTGCACGAGGAACCGAGACTTTGTATAAATCCTTTTATGGCCAACGATTGGCCGGATTTATACAGTCTCAGATAATCCGGTCAGTTAACACGGTAGACCGCGGCAGTAAGCAACGGGATGGCTTATGGGTGCTTAATGGTACAAATGCGGTAGCAGTCCTCGTTGAATTAGCGTTCATTGATAACATGGATGATCTTCGATTATTGGAAACTAATTTGGATAAAATGGTGCGAGCAATTGCACGCGGGATTACCGATTACTGGGCTGAATAAAACTGACTAAACGATTAGTGTGTAAGTTACTAGATTGGGGGTGATTAGGTGGAGAATAAGCGATTACATTATGTCTTATATGCAGTTATCGCTGTAGTATTAATTATTGTATGTGTAGGCTACTATGTGAATAGCAATCAGAAGGAGACGGTACCAAAGGTGGTACCACAGTCTACTATGGCTAAACCGGAGGTATTGGCCAAAGATATTAAAATCACTCCGAAACAAGCTGATACGGTTGTTCATGAAATAGCAAAAGCAAAACCTGTTATATCCTATATAGTTAAGGCTCCAACAGTCACACAGGCCGCGGAAAAGACGGCCAAAGCAATTGAAGCTAAATCTCCGGAGTTGCCTGTCGTAGCCGTTACGCCAAGCGATAGAACAGTGGTAGTCGCTAATGAGGATAAACAAACCGTCGATGTATATAAGATTAGTTTGGATAAACCTCATAAAATTAAAACCGGTGTAACGGTATTAAATGATAAAATCTACCCGACAGTAGGATACCAAGCAGGCCGAGTAGAAGGTTTAGTTCAATTCGACGGAACGAAAATTAAGGGAGCTACGGTTATGTACACGGTGGCACAGTGGTAAGAAAGGTAGCGTGATCCAAATATCTCGTGGCGTACGACGTTATGTACGCAAAATGCCCGCAAGGTTAGAAAAATGTAGTGACCCCAAAAAGTTAGACTTTTATTTCCGAGAAGCCTGAATAGGTTTCTCGGAAATAAAAGTCTAACTTTAAGGGGTCGGTTCAAAAATCTAGCTTTGCGGGCATTTTTTTTATTTATTTTAATCGACGATTTAACCGAATAAGGTTATAATAAAACCATAGAGAGGAGGCGAAAAACATGATGGACGATATAGAAAAAGTCCTTACAATAATTGAAAAGATAGTGCTAATAGCCGTAGCAATAAAAACGCTTTTCAAAAAGTAAGGACTGTCCAAGGGTTAGGGGCGAAAGCCCCTAGCTCATCTATATCTTATCATGAAGTTATGAAAAATAAAAGTGTAACAGTAGTATTAGCTTTATTGAGTGTATCGGTCTATTTATCTATGGATAAATATGGCTGGGATTGGTTTGGCGGGTTGGCCTTAATTCTGGGGATAATAGCTATTATACAAGAGGTGAGAAAATAGTATGAAATTTACGGATGTCATGACAACCAAAGAAGCCGCCGAAGTATGGGGACTGTCACAGGTTAGTGTAAAACATTTATGCACGGGCATACAAGGTAGACCTCCACGTCTAATAATTGATGTGGAGTGTCGAAAAAGTGGAGGGACTTGGCTTGTTACGAAAGCCGGTATGACTCGATTATACGGTGAGCCGGAAGAGTGATATACTTATGAATATCAATTAAATTTAGTTCCCTTATGTTTATTTGGATTTACTTATTGCTCAACCGTTGCTCAACCTAAAAGGGTGAGAATAGCTTAACCACGCTCATTCTGTAGTGTATATAATATGAGTAACTAACAAGTGAGTGTGTAATACGTTTGTTGGGAGGTAGTTATATGAAAGTTTCAAAGCGAACAAAAACATGGCTGGTAGCAGCCGTTTGTACATTCTGTTTAGGTTACGGTCAAAGTCAGGCGACCATAACCGACACGGTAAATTATTTGCCCCCTACAGTAGTACTCAGTGATGAAGTAACCTATGCAGCTAACGGTCAATTGTGGCCAACCTTGAAGCATGACGGCGTTGCCATGGCTGATAGTGCTGTAAAAGGGGATGATGCTAATGGTCTTAAAGAGATAAATCGCGCCATTGCCATTGTGCAAACCAAGGAAGGCTATGGTCTCTTGGACTCAAAAGGTGAATATGTTGTTCAACCGGCCTATAAAACGGTAAACAGTGCTAACCGTGGCCATGAATTAGTGTTCAGTAATCCAAAAGATAAAACGGCCGTAGGGGTTAAATTGGATGCACCTATGATTAAGCGCCAGGGCTATGCCTCCGATTTGTATTTTCCGTTCAAGGATGAAAGTACTAAACGGTATGGTTTTAAAAATGTAGGCGATCAAATTGTAATCGCACCGAAATATAAAGATGTAGTAGCTTCGTTCAGCGAAGACCGAGCTTTTGTTAAAACGGAAAAAGGCCAGATTGTAGGCATTGACGGCACGGGCAGTGAACTCTTTACGGTGGCGGCCGATTATGTATCGCCGTATAATGATGGATTAGCACAAATAGAACGGCGAGCATCGGGCTTTAATTTATTTGGCGGCTTTGGCGGCCTTGCCATTGGCGGTATTTTCGGCGGCGGTGACAGCGGTCTCGGTATCGGCATCGGCGTCGGTCATGGTCACGGCGGTTATTTGGGCTGGGGCGATTATGACGACGGCTTTTTCGGCTTCGGTGGTGTTGAAGTGGCGCGGGATAAGGTAAAGCGCGGTTATATCGATCGTGATGGCCGTATCGTGGTAGACAGCAAGCTTGACTATGTGTATCCGATGATGCCATTTGGGACTATTATCGAAAACGACAATCAGTTGGCTGTTGTCGATAAAAAAGGTAACTTCCTAATTCCGTTTGGTGATTATACCTTTGAAGGCATAAATCTTTCCGATTCGTATATTGCACTTAAGAATAAGCATACGGAAAAACGAGGCGTACTGAACTATTTGACGAACAAGAATGTATTGCCGTTTATTTACGACGGTATTGATTTTATGAATGACAGCTATATCGTGGCCACGACGGCAGATAACAAGCGGGTGTATAAAATGGAGCCGGCTCGTACAGAAATATTTAGTTTATCCAAGGGTGCTAAACATACCTATTACGGTGCCGAAGGATACGCTTGGGTTACGGGCGATTCACTCTTAGGTGATGGTTTTACAGGGTATAAAATCATCGATAAAACAGGTCAGGTCGTATATGAAGCTAAGGATATCAAAATTCAGAAAGTTTCTAATTTTATCGGCGATTATACAGCCGTAAAAGTAGGCGGTAAATGGGGGATTATGACGATTAACGGTCAGTGGCTCGTTGAACCGACTTACAAAGATATTCAATTTATTGTGCCTACGGGCGAAGCCGTGATGATATTCCGATAAGTTTTGTCCTATAACCCTAAGTTTTGAATCGGTTTATCGATAGTCCATATAACTAAAAAAGCTGAGGCAACGATTTGTTGTCTCAGCTTTTGTGTTTTTATGAAAATGTTATAAGATATGCAGGCTTATAGGACAAAAAGTGTGTGTGGCTT
>NZ_HF986202.1:583-1032 GCF_000431435.1 Veillonella sp. CAG:933 | reverse complement strand
GATATTCCCACGGCTCTGTTACGTTGTTTCGCACTAGCACCGGCGTATTATCCGGCACAGTCGACCAATCAAACGCGCCAATCTCAATAGCGATATTCAAAGGTTCTTTATCTTCCCAATTAATATTATTAAATAAATTTGATAATTCGCCTAATGTCCTCACATAACCATTAGCAATCCATGCGTATTTATTTTTAACTGGCTTGCGTACAAAAGCCCGGACCCAACCATTGTGGTCTTTTGCAATAAATCTAAATCCTTCGTTGTAAAGGAATTGCATTATATCGTTTCTTAATTGACTTTTATCCATGACATAACCCCCTTATTTGATTTTCTCATCCAACTCTTTTGCTTTGTCATTCATCGTTATCGCTCCTATAATTGCTATTCAATAATTCGCTTTCCCTATACAAATTGAACCAATCATCGGCGGTCATCGTTACAAGCCA
>NZ_HF986202.1:0-574 GCF_000431435.1 Veillonella sp. CAG:933 | reverse complement strand
GGCGGTCATCGTTACAAGCCACTCACGATAATTCTTACGATGAAATACTGCCGGCACTCGCCCCGATTTCTTGCTGTCTCGTTTCGCTTGTTCAATAGCCTCGTATAAGTTCAACCGCTCCACTCGCTTAACTTCGGCGTGGATGCCGGGTAGGCCGATAACATCCGCCGCCTCTCCCGTAATTCCACAATATTGAGCCGTACGCCTTACCTTGTCGAAACCTTGACCGTGGCAATACTTGGCAAATTCAAGCTCGCCCTCGGCGCCTTTGCGATTAATATTAATCATGCCCTCACCTCATCAAATAAGCTAATTTCTTTTTCCCGGAATAACTCCGGATTAATCATTTGCTCCTTGGCGGCCTCATAGAATGGCTTGTAAACTTCAAACCCGTAACTATGACGCCCTAATTCCCGGGCGGCTCGTAATGTTGTAGCGCTGCCGGCCACCGGGTCGATTACCACGTCGCCGGGGTCTGTGTAGATTTCAATCAGTTTTTTGATTACATTAACCGGCTTTTGTGTTGGGTGAATTTTCGGAATATCCTTCCCATCACGTTGCCACTCCTGCCAGT
>NZ_HF986201.1:36646-38339 GCF_000431435.1 Veillonella sp. CAG:933 | reverse complement strand
TTACACACACTTTTTGTCCTATAACTCAAAATAGCACTATGAATTTGAAATATTAATTCTCAAATTCATAGTGCTATAATAATATTCAGAGCTATTAACGTGAGTTAGGTTCATCACCGAAAGGTGGTGATACTATAACAGTATACGAAGCTATATCATTAATGATTGGTTTTGCTACTCTTATAGTGTTAATTATTTCACTAAAGAAATAGACCTAACGCCCAGAAGTATTGCAGACTTCACACGTTAGGTTTATCATTTGCTACAGCTTAGATGAGCCTAACGCCTTCACACGTTGATAGCTCTCTTTGTACTTTTAGTATATCATGTATTCCATTTTCGTCAAGTTATGAGCAACATGGAATATACATCTAAGTAAAAACAACCACCGCCATAGGCAGTGGTTGTTTTTTATGCTACGAGATAATTCTATTTCAGGAGAAATTAGAATTTGTAGTTTAATTCTGCACGGTAGTAATCGCTCAAGTCGTTACCGTCTTGGTCTTCAGCATTGAATGCCCAGTAAGCGGACAAGCCAACGTTTTTAGCCAATGCATAGTCTACAGTAGCCATCCAAGCTTTGTAGTCAGCATTGTATGGTTGGTTCCAAGTAGAGCTGATTACTGGAGAAGTAGCTCCTTCATCAAAGTACTGAACTTTAACACCCCAAGTACCTTTTTCTTTAATGTTGTAGTTACCAACACCAACGCCTGCTACCCAAGCATCTTTATCGCCGTTGTTGTCCGAAAAATCATCTTTCCAAGTAGCATATTCGCCACCAATCCACAATTTATCAAATTGAAGATCTAAGTGACCGCCGTAGATATCGTTATCAAGGAAACGGTTCCCAAATGCGTAGAAACCACCGATAGTAGCGTGTTCACCCAATTTACCTTGTGCTTGTAATAAAGTTACAGAAATATTTGTATCAGCATCTGCATCTTTAACATCTAAACCATCAAAAGAAGCGCTACCGAACAAGTTACCAGCCATGAAGTAACCATGAGCAGCTGTAGCAGAGAAATTACCATTGTCGTATGCCAAAGCAGCACCGTCAAAAGTATCATCATAGATTAAACCGCCGCCAATGAAGGCACCAAAACGACCGCCAACTAAAGTTGTATCTTGGCCGAATTTATGAGCTACATACACGCGATCGAATTCAACACTGCTACTAGATGCATTACCAAATTCTTTGCTACCTGTAGATACACGAACTACAGCAGATGTATTTTCATTTACATTAGCATTGAATTGGATACGACCACGATAGTCGAATTTAGATTTTTTATTAGGGTTGTTGTCATTGGAGAACATGTCTTTTTTGTCAGAACCCTGGTAACGAAGACGAACGTCACCGGTAACTTTTACGTTACCAACTTTGTTTTCCAAAGTAGCAACACGAACGCCCAAATTGTTCAATTCGCTAGCGAATTCATCAGCCAAACGGTTGATCATAGCCTGTTGTTCAGCGTTAGCACGAGCTTCGTTAGCCATAGCTTTAGCTACCATCTGAGCCATTTCGTAACGAGTGATGTTGTTCTGGCCTTTGAAAGTGCCATCTGGGTAACCGTTGATTACACCAGCTGCTGCCAATTGAGATACGCTCTGGTATGCCCAATCGTTAGGAGTTACATCGGAGAATGGATTAGTTGCGAATGCAGTAGTTACGCCAAGTACAGCAGTTGCTGCA
>NZ_HF986201.1:34191-36614 GCF_000431435.1 Veillonella sp. CAG:933 | reverse complement strand
GCTGCAAAACGTTTTTTCATTGTAATTACCCCTTAGGGTACAATTTATGTAAAACCGTGAAACAAGTAGTGAATTTTCAATTTAACGTTGAAAAAATTTATCTTAGTGTTTTAAAACTCTTGCCATATTTAATTTTAATTGTTACTGAATTTTAAAGCATAGTTTTCATTGAGTTGTACGTTTTCAATAGGTATTACATAGTTTGTTTCTGTAAATAGTTTGTTGTTTTTAGAATCATTTAAAGAAGAATCTTTTAATAATGCTGAAAGTAGTTTTGCATTTAATTTCTGTGTTGCTGTAGGATTTAACAAGTTCGAACTTCGAGACGATATAGCAGGGAGTAGTACGGATTTCAGTAAAAAATGCCAATACTGATATTTACCGACAAGTGACCATTTCTGATAATCCTTATGGCACTGTAAATATAGCTGTAATATCGATGAAGAAAGATAAGGGGCGGACGTTTTAATAAGTTGCGGTATAGCCACCAATAGTGCACCTTCTATTTGAGGTTCTTTATATAGCGCTTTATTGCCACAAATATCGGAGTGATTAATGGATTGAGGGCATTGATAGTACACATAAATTTTATCTTTGTACCGTCGTCGCATACCGACTAAACGGTGGTGACATGAGGGGCATCGAAGCAGTCCCTTAAAAAGATATGGTTCGCTTAATTCCTTGGCTGAGAAGGATGCTCCATGATGGCGTGGTCTTTTTAACTCCTGTTGAACTGCCGAAAAGGTATCTTGAGAAATAATTGGAGGGGCATAATTATCAATTCCATAAAAACGCCCCATATACTTTTCATTACGCAATAATTGGGTAATGGTAGGATAGGCACGAACGATGCCATGTTTTTCAGCTAAATAAATCATGGTTTGTCGAATTGATTTAGTTTTTAAATAATAATTGAAAACATCACGGATAATAGGTGCTTTTTCATCGGGAACGATATGTTTATCTTTGATAGAATAACCTAAAGGCAATTTGCCGGAGATAACTTCACCTCGTTTAATTTTATCGGCAAATACGAAATTGATTCGCTCCGAAGTAGTGTCCGATTCATTTTGAGCAATGGATAGCTTAATGTTAAGGTAGAGACGACCTTGAGCCGTATTTGTATTGTAATCTTCCTCCGTTGTTTCCCAGACAACATTATATTTATCCAAAATAGCCTGATAAGTGTAAAAATCGGAAACATTACGAAACCATCGATCCAGCTTAATAAATAAGATACAGTCGATTCGACCGGCCTGAACATCTTGTAACATTCGGGCAAACTCTTTACGGCGACCGGGGCGACTGCGGGCTGAAATGCCCTCATCGCGATAACACTCCACAATTTGATAATTATGCTCCAAGGCATATTGGCGTAGCCTGTTTTCCTGAGCTTGTAAAGAGTAGCCGTTCATAGCTTGTTCTTCGTGAGATACGCGAATGTAAAGTGCTGAACGTTTTGCAGTCATTCATAGTCGCTATTGAGTCATCTATTCAATAGCAATACCTCCTTTCAAGAATAAAGATGAGTACTCAATTAAAATAATCCCTCCTTTCAAAAATAAAATGACTATATAATTATATCGTAACATAAACAGTAGTAAAGATTGATAAAAGTCGAATAACTTCAGCAAATATGGTATACTTAATAATAGCCCCTTAAAATAGATTAGCGGGTTTTAGAGGATAGAATTTAGATCGGATTGTGAGGGTATCTATGACAGATATACGATTATTGGCAATTGATTTAGACGATACATTAGTGAGAGAAGATAATACTATTTCAGACTATACAAGAAGTATTTTGAAAAAAGTACAGGCCAAGGGCATTCACATTGTGATTGCCACAGGCCGCATGTACCAGACGGCACGGCCGGTGGGGCTCGCCATGGACATCGGTGATTTGCCTATGATACTTTTCTCCGGCGGGTTGGTGCAACGCATCGAATCAGGTGAAAAGTTATTTGAACAAACGGTAGATGTGTCGGTGGCTAACGAGATTTTGCAATTGGCCAAAACCAATGATTGGTATGTGCAGTCTTATATCGATGATGAATTGCTCGTTCATCATGAAACGGAAGAGTCTCGCATGTATGAAAAAGGTGTCGGTGCCAAGCCGGTATATATCGGTGATGCGGTGTACACTGCACCGAAAGGGCCGAATAAGTTATTGTTTATTGCGCAGCCGCAAAAGATTCTGCACATAGAAGCAAGTTTAAATAAAGAGTTTGCCGACAAAGTGGAAATTGTGCGCAGCAAGCCGAATTTCTTAGAGATTAACAGTATGAATTGCACGAAAGGCAACACCTTGGCTCATATGGTTTCAGAATTAGGGCTGAAACCGGAGCAGGTAGTGGCGTTCGGCAATTCGCAAAACGATATTTCTATGCTGAAATACGCCGGCACGGCGGTAGCCGTGGCGA
>NZ_HF986201.1:0-34183 GCF_000431435.1 Veillonella sp. CAG:933 | reverse complement strand
CCGGCACGGCGGTAGCCGTGGCGAATGCGGATGATAATGTAAAAGCGGTGGCTCACGAAATATGTCCGTCTAATGAAGATGACGGGGTAGCGCACTGGCTCGAGGAGCATATTTTATAGGAAGGGAGACCTATTGTGGAAGGTACATTCAGATTACTCATTGTGACAGGTATGTCCGGTGCAGGCAAAACACAGGTAATGCAAGCCCTGGAAGATATGGGGTTCTTTTGTGTAGATAATTTGCCGCCCGTTTTAATTCCGAAGTTTAGTAACTTGTGCCGCCAAGCAAGCGACCGTATTAATCAAGTGGCGCTGGTGGTGGATATTCGCGGCGGCCAGTTTTTTGAAAGCTTGTCCGACGCGTTGGCATCACTCAAAGAAATGCAGGTTCCTTATGAAATCGTGTTCATGGATGCTACCGACGAAACGCTGATTCGACGTTACAAAGAAAGTCGTCGCAGTCATCCGTTGGCTCCGGACGGCCGCATTACGGTAGGTCTTAAAAAAGAGCGCAAGATTCTTGACTCCATCCGTCCGTTTGTCGATTATATTATCGATACGACGAACATGAAAACGAGCCAGTTGAAGGCGTACTTGCGTCAGAAGTTTTCACAATTGGAAGAAAAGAAACAGGGCATTGCCGTGTCAGTCGTAAGTTTCGGCTTTAAATACGGCATTCCTCTTGATGCGGATATGGTATGGGACGTTCGTTTTTTACCAAATCCGTACTATAATCCGGAATTTCGTCATAAAACGGGCCGTGTACCGCAGGTTAATGAATACATTAATTCCTTCGAGGTGACGGAACAATTTTTGAGTACCATGTTTTCAACTATGGACTTCTTATTGCCTAATTATGAAAAAGAAGGCAAGAGTCAGTTCGTAGTGGCCGTAGGTTGCACCGGTGGTATGCATCGCAGTGTAGCTATGGCGGAAGCGTTGTATAATCATGTACAGACATTAGGCTATCGGGCAACAATTGAGCATCGGGATATGTTTAAAAATAATGTTGAAGAGGATTGCAATCCTCGCGAGGTAACGGCGGCCGAAATCAAATAATTCGGCAGGGTTATCGCTAGATAGGAGAATTCAAATGATACATATGTCAGGATTCCGGTGGCTCACGCCAGGCCTTAAATTAAAACGATGGCTGGTTGTGTTTGGTCTTGGTATGCTGCTCGTAATCATCGGTGTGGCCTTGATGCTTAATTATCAATGGCTGTCATATTTTGAAGATTTATTTTTACAGTTTTTATATGAAACGACCGGTTCCTATAACTATACTACGTTGGCGACCGGCGGCTTTATCACCATTTTAGTAGGCATCGTGCTCATGACTATCGGGACCAAGCAGGTAGGTAGCGCGGTGGTGCGAGCCATCATTCCGGCCGATACGGATAAGGTGGGGGACTATATTTTCCAAAATATCCGCATGGCGAAAGGACCGAAAGTCGTTGTTATCGGCGGCGGTACCGGTTTATCTACCTTGTTGCGCGGTTTGAAAACGCACACATCCAATTTGACGGCCATCGTAACGGTAGCCGATGACGGCGGTTCGTCCGGTCGTTTGCGTGAAGACTTCCAGATGATTGCACCGGGCGATTTGCGTAACTGCTTAGTGGCCTTGGCGGAAAAAGAAGGCCTCATGGAACAGCTGTTCCGTTATCGTTTCGGCGGTGAAGGCGATTTGGCGGGTCATAGTTTCGGCAACTTATTCTTAACTGCGTTGACGCAGATTCTTGATGAAGATGTGGATAAGGCGCTTGACGCATCCAGTAAGATTTTGAAGGTGCGCGGCCGTGTTATTCCGGCGTCCACGCAGAATATTGTGCTCATGGCGGAAATGGAAGACGGTTCCATTGTAGCCGGTGAAAGTCAGATTCCGACTGTGCAAAAACGTATTAAACGTGTTTTCACAGAACCTGCTTTACCGCAACCGCAGGGTGCAGCTTTGCAAGCTATCGATGAAGCGGATGCTATTATTTTGGGACCGGGCAGCTTGTACACAAGTATTATGCCAAACCTTTTGATTGATAAAATTGCAGAGCATATTAAGGCTTCCAAGGCACCAAAAATTTATATTTGTAATGTTATGACTCAGCCGGGTGAGACGGACGGTTATACAGCGGCCGCTCATGTGGCCGCCTTGCAACGCTTGGCCGGTCAAGGCATTGTCGATACGGCTATTGTCAATGATGTGCCGTTTGACGAAGCAGTTATCGAGAAGTATAAAGCAGTAGGCGCCGAACCGGTGAAGGTGGATACGGATAAATTGGCAGGCCTTGGGGTGCGTACGGTGCGTGCCGGTCTTATTCAGCATCCGGAAACGGCTGTTCATGATCCGGAACGTCTCGGTAAGATTGTAATGGATGTTATTTACGCCATGCAGTCCGGTTTAGAGCCGCATATTTTGGAATATTATTTAAAACGCGAAGACCGTTAATCACCGATAACTCTTAAAGACATTTGTGTGATTGATACTAACTCTTGAAAATATTGATGTAATTGGTGCGGCTGATGCGGTTGATGCGGTTACTGCGATTTTAGTTAGATTTTGTATTAAATAAGGCGTAAGCCTGCTGCTGTCTTACCGGCAGTTTTGAGAGAAGAGAAGGGAGGCACCTATGTCGTTTGCAGAAGATGTAAAAAACGAACTGTGTCAGTATAAGAATGAAGACAGTTTGTCTGCCAAAGTAGAAGCCTCTTGTTTGTTACGCATGGGTGGTTCATTGTTATTGGGCAGTCAGGGCCGTGTAGGCATTCGTTTGGCGACGGCGAATAATGCGGTAGCTCGGCGTGTATTGTCTATTCTACGCGCTCATTATGCGTTGCATACGTCAGTCCTCATTCGCCGCGGTTTAAATTTACGCAAAAAGAATGTGTATACCTTAACCGTAGAGCCAACCGTTGAAGGCCGTGAGGCTTTGGAAGATATGGCGTTATGGCCCATGGATACGGCGTTACCGGCGGAGTGGCTGACAACCATGGAAGGACGGCGTGCCTTTTTGCGCGGTGCTTTTTTAGGGGGCGGTTCCGTCAATAAACCGGAAAGTGATTACCATTTGGAGTTTATGACGAGTAATCAGCATTTTGCCGATGAAATTGTGCGCGTACTGCGACTCTTTCATATCGTGGCGCGGGTAACGGAGCGTAAAGATTCCTATGTGGTGTATATTAAAGAAGGCGATGCTGTAACAGATTGTCTACAAATCATGGGGGCTCAGTCAGCCCTTATGGAATTTGAAACGGTGCGTGTTGTCAAAACGGTGCGCAATCAGATTAATCGGCAGGT
The DNA here is from genome assembly GCF_000431435.1 of Veillonella sp. CAG:933. NCBI lineage: Bacteria > Bacillati > Bacillota > Negativicutes > Veillonellales > Veillonellaceae > Veillonella > Veillonella sp. CAG:933. Next base: position 30,892 of record NZ_HF986201.1, on the reverse strand, counting down.
TAATTGTGAAACGGCTAATTTGCAAAAAACGGTAAATGCCGCCGTGCGTCAGCTCGAGAGCATTCGTATCATCGAGCGACACCAAGAGCTTAGCGATTTGCCGCCGAAGTTATTGGAGGTGGCGATGGTGCGCTTGGATAATCCGGACGCCAGTTTAGGGGAATTGGTTGATCTTTTGGGCGGCCATATTTCTAAATCCGGCGTAGGCCATCGCTTCCGTAAATTGGAACAATTAGCACTGTCTTATGAGCCTATGGGGCTTGAAGAATTTATGTAGGAAAGAGGAATAATTCAGTGAAATTATTACGCAATAAATATAGATGGTTAGCCATCTTAGTAGCGTTATGGACACGCGGCGTAGGCTTTGTAATCGGGGCACCGCCGGAAACGGTGGACTTCAAAACTACAAGCTTTACGCCATTGCCCGTAGTTTTGACGGAAGAAAAAGACACATTGATTTTTTCTGACAGTCCTGAATATGTAAATAAAAGCGGTGTATTGGCGGCCGGTACGGTTAACGGCACGGGTCGTGTGTATTTCTACCATGTTAATGAAATGAAAGAACCACAAAAAATCGCTATTGTACTGGAAAATACATCAAAAAAGAATGTGGAAGTGACGGTTCACCGTGAGATCTTTGCAGAACCGAATCGTGAATATTTTGTAGTGGGCAGTGAATTGTCACGGGAAGATTTGGATGCTCCATACGTGGGCACGAATCGTCAATGGCAACCGGCCGCTCAACGGGAACGTTCGGCAAAGGCAGCCGGTGTACCGGTGCCGACAGTAACCGCAAAGAAGGATACGATTGAACAAATTGCCGATACCGCCACGACCGATAAATCAACGGTCGGTACAGCCGTAGCAAATACAGCGACAGCTAATGTCGTCACGGCCAATACAAGTGGCGCGATTGAGAAGATGGCCGTAGCCGGCCAAAGAGGTGACGATGAGGCTGTCAAAGTAGGCGATGACGTAGTGGGCAAACAGCGTGAACAGGCGGTAAAGGCTTGGCGTACAGAAGTTCGTCAGCAGGCTCAGGCTGAGGCTAAATTAAAGCCCACCGTGCTTGATACGGTGACGTTGGCGCCGGGTGGCAAACAAGCGTTCTTTTCAAAACTCGATAAAATCCCGATTCCGCAGGATGACTTGTTCTCCGGGATTTTTGACTTTACGTCTACCGGTCCGGTGTACGTAAAAGTTATGATGTTGCCATTTGAAACGCCGGCTTTGGGCGGTTCTTTGATGGCGGAAACTTTGCCTATGGATGAAGTGGCTTTGCGTGGTACCTATGTGGGCGCTCAGCGTCGTTTGACCTTGATGCAACCGTTTGACAGTTCCTTGGGACCTGTGTCCGTTATGGTGGCCAATGACCGTGAAGATCCCTTCGTGGAAGGCGTTGATGAATTGACACCAAATGCACCTTCCAATGCTTCAGGTACCGGAAGTGCTGCCGGTGTTGCCGGTGCTACAGGTGATATAAGCACCGCTACGGCGGTAAGCGGAACGGCCGTAACGAATCGCGGTAATTACGGTGTGAGCTATGAAGTGACGATTCCCACTATGGGCAATCGAGATTTTGCCCTTTATATTAACCCTTTGGGCGGGGCTTATGCCGGTTCCTTTAAGGTAACGTATGACGGCCAATCGGAAATTTATAATGTACCGACGGGGGCGCGCTTATTTTTAGGTAATAATACGACGGAAGACAGCCAGTATTTTAATACGTATAAAGCGGGTAAATTATTGACGATTCAATTTATTCCGGCCGGGGCGTCGAATTTGCCGATTCAGTTCTTATTGGTGCCACAGGCATAATTACAGGCAAAGTTAAGATTGCGCTGAATAGTGGCTTTGTACTAGTTGCAAAGTAGAATAAATTTATTCAAGTGAGAGCGATGTATTTTGCTCTCACTTTTTGCTTTATACCGCAAGCTTACCTGTAAATTGAAATTAAATGTCTTTTTGGAGCAGAACTCAGAACATGTCCCTGTTATTATTAACTTATTGAGTAATATTCTCATAATTCCTAAAGGTAAAAAATGATCTAAATTTTGATTTAGATAGGATTAGACTTAGGATTTATCGTATAAGGTGGTAATTATGGAACAGGTATTTGTATGGCGTAAAGCCGTCATCGGCTCGCTTGGTTTTCATATAATAGCTGCTGTCGCTTTAGGCGTTATCGGCTATCACATGAGCCAAATGGCGGCAGCCGAGGCGTATGAAATTGATTTATCGATTCCTGTGGCGCAGGAAGAGACTATAGTGAAACAAGTAGAGTTTCCCAAACCCTTAGCCGTAGAGGATGTGAGTCAGCGTGTAGCCGCGGTGAGTCAAACTACGAATCCGGCAGCCGGCGGTTATGGCGGCGGGACACCGTCAGAAACACCGCAAGCGGTGGCACCGGCCTCGATAGTAGCGCCCGGCAGCGGTACATTGGATATACCGGGAGCTCACGAAGGTACTGCTACATCATTTGACGGTATCGGTCAAGGGGCGAATGAAGCGGGTGGTCCCGTTGGCGAAGGCCTTGGTAATGGTGAAGGTGCCGGTGTCGGGAACGGCACAGAAGAAGGCGTAGCTCCCGGTGAGCCCTTTGATATGGATGGTTTTTGGAGTGCCGTCAATGCCAATAAATCGTATCCGCCCATGGCTGTAAGGCGTAATATTGAAGGCGATGTGACGGTACAGGTCACTTTGGACAGCGGGGGTAATTTGGTAGCGGCAGATGTAATATCTTCAACTAATTCGTTGCTTGCCGATGCGGCGTTGAAGGCTGTGTATAATGCCACGCCATATAACAACCCGACCGGTGAAAGTGTCACGGTGAATGTGCCGATTAGTTTTCGCTTGACAAACTAACATAATTTATTTAAGATTAATTCTCAAGTATAGAATTAAGGATCCATTTAGTTTAGATGGAGAATACCAAAGCAATTCATTGATATTTAGAGTAAAGACCTTTCTGTAAGTACAGATTTTGTATAGCCTCAAAGCAGGTATACAGTTTGTACTGACAGAAAGGTCTTTTTTTGCATTTTGGAGGAAATATGCAGTTAGTAGAATCGATTAGGGATAAAATGCAGGATTCCGGCACACGTTTGCTCGAGATTCTGCACAATCGTAAAGTATATGAGCGCAAGGATGAAAACGGGTATGCCCGCATGATTAGTCAGCCCGTATTTGACGGTATTGACATCGTCTACAACGATGTCGTGATGGAGCGAATTACCCATAATGCCAAGCCCATGTCCGGTTTGTTTGAGATTCATTTTTGCCAAGACGGGCGCATTGAATGCTCTTTTGAAAACGGCAAATGCCTGTACATGAATGGCGGCGATATTTCGTTGGGCTGGAAAACGTGCAGTACCTTTCGCCATAGTTCGTATTTTCCGACCGGTTTTTACAAAGGTTTGTCGCTCGCCGTATATGTGCCGAAGGCTCAGGCGGCGGTGGATGCCTTTGTGGGCAAAAACAGCATTGACCTTGAAGAAGTGTGCAATCGTTTCTGCACGGCTAACGGTGTGGGGCTGGTGAAGGATACGGGCCGCTTAAAAGAGCTTTTTATGGATCTCTATAATGTGCCGGATGTACTGCCGGAAGTGTATTTGCGCGTGAAATGTGTGGAGATTTTTGTATTGCTTGGCACATTGACGTGTGAGTCGGGAGATGAGCATATCTATTTCGAGCGTGCTCAAGTGGAAACGATTAAGCGGATTCATGATGAAATTTATAACGACCTCGGTAATCATCACACCATTGAAGCCTTGGCGAATCGTCATCGTATTTCTATGACCGCTTTAAAACGTTGTTTTAAAGCGGTGTACGGCATTACGATTTACCAATATGTGAAGCGTTGTCGTATGAACTTTGCCGCTAAAGATTTGGTGAATACCAATGACGCAATTTTGGAGATAGCCAATCGTTGGGGTTATGAAAACGGCAGCAAATTTTCTTCTGCTTTTAAGCAAATTATGGGCTGTAATCCCCGTGAATATCGGGTAAAAAATAAAATGCTCAATTAAGGTAAGTGTAATAAATATATTGATTCATCGGAGAATTAATTGACTTGCGATTTTAAATTGCTTTACTTAATGAGTTAAATTTATTTCGAATATTTACTAAATTAGTCATATAAATAAGTTGATTAAATGTCTAAACGGATTGGTTTGGGCGTTTTGGGGTAGTTTGCTGAAATTAAGATTTGTTATCATTTAATGTATAGCGAATTGGTATAGTCAGCTGAATTCGCTTGCTAGGGCTTAAGGAGGCCATTATAATGGAAGGTATAAACTATATCGTTAATTTATTTGTCACCGGTGGTTTGGTTATGTACCCTTTGTTGGCATTATCGCTAATAACCGTGGCTATCGGGATAGAGCGCTGGTATTTTTTCAGATTGAATACGAAAGGCGGTCGCGGTTTTTCACATGGCGTGTATCACAGTGCCAAAGCCGGCAATTGGCGTGAAATCGATGAGCTTTGTCAGCAGTATCCGTTGTCTATCAGTCGCGTAGTGCATGCCGGTTGCAGTAATCGAGAATCAGAGCAAAGTATGAAAAATGCCTTTATGGAGCAAATGACGTTTGAAACGTCGTCTTTCAAACGGTATTTGGATTATTTAAGTGCTATCGTTACGGTGGCTCCGTTATTGGGCCTGTTGGGGACGGTTACGGGCATGATCGGTACTTTTGGTGTCCTCGATAACGGCGGCGGTGCGGCGGCGATTACGGGTGGTATCGGGGAAGCCTTGATTGCAACGGCCACAGGCCTTTGCGTAGCTATTATCGCCTTTGCCATTTATACCTATTTCAGCCATCGCTTGGATCAGTTTGTGATTCGTTCCGAAGAATTGTGTTTAACCATGGTGAATGCCATGAAAAAGGAATGGTGATACTATGTTCAAGCAATTTGGATTGAAACAAAAGCCCATGTTCATGATTATTCCCATGATTGATATTATTTTCTTTTTACTCGTATTTTTTATGATGAACAGCTTGCAAACGGTAGCGCAAAAGTCGCTCGATGTGCAACTCCCGGTAGCTCAGGCGGCGGTGCAACAAAAGCATGTGCCGGTTATTATTACCTTGGATACGGCGGGTCATATCGTAATCGACGGGAAGCCGCTCAGTTTGACCGATGCTAAAGAGGTACTGGTGACTAAGCAGGAAGCCAATCCGGCGGTGGCCGTAGTGCTTCAGGCCGATGCTCATTCGGCTCACGGTCAAGTGGTAGCTATTATGGACCTGGTGCGCAGTGCGGGGATTAAAAAATTCTCCATCGGTGCCACCAATAAATAAGTAGAATTCATACGGTGAAAAACGTATTGGAGTCGGCATAAGCGGGCAAGCAGAGCTGTGAAGGCATAGCCTCTTAAAGTTATGGAAAGGATTTGTATATGATGAAACCGGAAGAGTTATTTGCGAAGATGTCCCCCGAAGAGCGATTGATGCAATTGGGGCGGGCTACGGATAATCCGTTGATGGAGGCCTTTGATGCGAAGCGCGTCGTTCATGCCGGTCTCAACGGTCGTCCTTTAAGCCCTGAAGAAGCGCAACAAACATGGCAAAAGGTCATGGCAACGGAGCCGGTTAAAGGACAATTGCAATCGGCGTATATTCACATTCCGTTTTGCCAGACGAAGTGCCTGTACTGCGGATTTTTTCAAAACGCGGCCAATCAGTCTGCTGAGGACCGTTATATAGATTTATTGATTCAGGATTTAGAAAGTGATGCCACGCAGCGTCGCTTAAAAGACGGCTTAATTCAGACCGTATTTATCGGCGGGGGCACACCGACGTCGTTATCGGCAACCAATGCGGCTCGTTTGTTGCAGGCCATTAAAAAATGCTTGCCACTGGCCAATGATTACGAATTAACCTTGGAAGGGCGCATTAATGATGTGGTGCCGGAGAAAATGGAGGCCTGGTTTGCCAACGGTGTGAATCGCATGTCGCTGGGCGTACAGTCTTTTCACACGAAGATTCGTCGTCAATTGGGACGCCTTGATGATCAAGAGACCATCTTAGAGCGACTGCGTCAATTAAAAGAGTACAATCAATGTGCCTTGGTGGTCGACTTAATCTACGGTTTGCCGGATCAGACGCCTGAAAAATGGCAGGAAGATTTGGAGCTGTTGGAAGCGGCACCAATCGACGGGATGGATTTGTATCAGCTCAATGTGTTTGAAAACAGTGATTTGAATACGGCTATCAAGAACGGCAAAGTATCGCCGGCGGCGACAACTCGTGAACAGGCGGCCATGTTTGCCCAAGCGCGTGCATTTGTTGATTCGTATAATTATCGTCGCCTCAGTGCCGCTCATTGGAGCCGTTCGTCCCGTGAACGCAGCTTATATAACACCATGGCTAAACGCGGTTATCCCATGTTTCCGTTCGGCTGTGGCGCCGGCGGTAATGTGGGTGGCTACATGACGATGCTTCATCGTTCGTTGGGCGCTTATGAGCACATGGTTGAAGCGGGTCAAAAACCGTTCATGGTGCTTATGAAGCAATCACCATTACAGGAAGTGGCCAATATCATCGTTGATCAACTGGAGCATTGTTATTTTGACTTGAAGCCGTTAGTGGCTTACGATGAACGTTTGGCCGAGCTTACCTGGCTCTATGATTTGTGGCGTGAACGAGGGCTCGTTGAACATAACGGCATTATGTATAAATTAACTTTGGCCGGTGAATTCTGGCATGTGAATTTGACACAAACAACGATTGAGTTGGCGCAGTATTTACTGACTGGCGAATCGAGTATGTCCCACGAACGCATTGCGGCCCAAAATGCACCGGGTAAACCGGCCGGCCACCCCGGTGGCGTACCAAAAGGCCATCCCGGTGGCATGCCAAAAGGTCATCCGGGGGGAATCCCTAAAGGTCATCCGACCGGTGTATCACAGGGAAATCCGGGTCATCCGACCGGCATTGCTAAGAAATCGGCACATGCTATGACCGAACCGGAAGGGATGATAAAGGGTCACATGGGCAGTATGATTAAGGAACAACCGCCGGGCATCCATGTGGTGCGTGGCGCCAAAGGAAATGAGGTGTCCGGTTGAAACGATACGTATTGATTCCGGTGACCATCGTAGTCTTGTGCGTTGTAGCGTTGACAAGTTGGATTTCCCTGACTCATGAGGATAACACCAAGATACCGATGCGCACGGTGACGGATGCAACCGGCACCGAAGTAGTGATTCCGCAACATCCGAAGCGCGTCGTTATTTTGAACTCCGCCAATTTAGACATGTATTATGCCGTTGGCGGCACTGTAGTCGGTAAGCCTACTTCGTCGTATATTTCTAAAGAAATAAGGGAAAAGACGAAGGATGTGCCCGCCGTGGGCACTCTTCACAGCCCCAGCGTGGAGGCCATTATCGGGCTTCATCCGGACCTTGTTATCGGTATAAATGTACCGTTTAACACGAATTTACGGGATATTCTCGCCCAGGCGGATATTCCGTTATACATTAATGATTTAGACACCTATGACGATGTGGTGACGACGCTGACATTTTTCGGTGAACTCACCAATCAGCCGGATGTTGCGAAAGCAACGGCTGACAAAGCAATGGCGAATTATAATAAACTTGTTGATGATGCTAAAAAACAAAAGGGACCGCGCAGCCTTATTATTTTCGGCGCCCCCGGCAGTTTCAGCATGGCCACAAGTAAAGCCTTCAGCGGTAATTTATTAGAACTCTTGGGCGGGCATAATATAGCCGATATGGCGACCGGCCTTGACGGCGATTATGTGCCGCTCAGCATGGAGTATGTGGTGAAAACCGATCCGGAAGTTATCTTTTTTATCAGTATGTCGCCTAAATCGGACAGCGTTAATGTATTTAAACGTGAGATGCTTGAGAGCTCGGCCTGGGCTGATGTAAGTGCTGTTAAAACACAGCGGATTTATTACTTGTCCGGTGGCTTGTTTGCGGCAAACCCGGGCACGCGCATCAGTGAGGCGCTCACCATTATGTATGATGATTTATACGGAAAGGAGGCGGCACATGACGAACCGTAACGCGCCGGCCGGCACATCAACACCAATAAAAGCTCAAGAACGAGCCATAAACGGGCAAACGGCGGTGACTTCGAAACAAACTCAAAAGTACCATGATTCGCGGCAACGTAAACGCCGCCTGACATATCTTATAGCCGGCCTATTCTTAGTATTTGTGGTTATTACCGGCTTTATGTATGGCGCCGTGCCTATTACTTGGCAGGAACTGTTAGCTGTAATGCAGGGGCAGGGAACGGCGGATACAGAGCGTATCCTATATTATTTGCGCTTGCCCCGCGTGATTGCAGCCGCCTTGGTAGGCATGAATTTAGCCTTAGCCGGCTGTATTTTGCAAGGTGTATTGCATAATCCGTTGGCGGACCCCGGGATTATCGGCGTAACGGCCGGTGCCGGTGTGGCGGCCATGGCGGTTATGATTTTGGCGCCGGCCTTGACGGCGTGGGTGCCGTTAGCCGCTTTTGTAGGTGCTTTGGTGGCCTTAGCGGTTGTATTCATCCTGGCTTGGGACCGCGGTATTAATCCCTTGCGACTTATCTTAGCCGGTGTGGCCGTGGCGGCCTTTTTCGGGGGCGGTACGACGGCGTTATCCGTTATGTTCCCTGATCGAATTCAGGGCGTAGTTAACTGGTTGGCCGGCGGCTTTGCCGGTGCCCGTTGGACCTATGTGTGGATTGTTTTGCCATACAGCATTATCGGTTTGGTAGGGGCCCTTTGGAACTACCGTAAACTCAATGCGTTGCAAATGGGCGAAGAAGTGGCCCTGTCACTGGGCATTAATTTGAAAAAAACGCGTATCATTTTAGTACTTTTGGCGGCGATTTTAGCGGCCGCTTCCGTAAGTGTGGCAGGCTTACTCGGTTTTGTAGGCTTAATTGTACCGCATTTGATGCGCTTGGTTGTGGGTTCGGACTTTGAGTACTTATTGCCCGCATCGGCTGTATTCGGGGCCGGCCTATTGGTTGGTGCCGATACATTTGCCCGCACGATTTTCAGCCCCGCTGAAATTCCCGTAGGTATTTTCTTATCCTTCTTGGGTGCACCGTTCTTCTTATACTTATTGAAACGGAGGAGCCGCGCATGACAAGAACATTAGTTATGAAAAACGGCCGTATCGGTTACGATACGCGGGCTGTGGGTGAAAACGTTTCGCTCGTTTTTGACAAACCGGAAATCGTGTCCATTATCGGACCGAACGGCTCCGGTAAGTCGACGGTATTAAAAACTTTGGGCCGTTTGTTGCAGCCCTTGGGCGGTACCGTATACCTTGACGGTAAAGATATTCACAGCATGAATTCGAAAGCGGTGGCCCGTATTATTTCCATGTTGCCGCAATCGGCGCAGGCACCGGCGGATATGACGGTGCGGGATTTGGTCATGTGCGGTCGCTTGCCGTATCAGAATCCCTTCAGTTCGCTCACTACGGAAGACGTGGCGGCGGTGCAAACGGCATTGGAAGAAACGGGCCTCGTGGAATTGCAACATCGTCCCTTAAAAGATTTATCCGGCGGTGAACGGCAACGTGCTTGGCTCGCCATGGCCGTAGCACAGGAGCCGGACATTCTGCTCTTGGATGAACCGACTACCTTCCTCGATGTGCGCTACCAATTGGAGCTCATGAAATTGGTCGTGAAACTTCATCGTACGCGGGGGATTACGGTTATCATGGTCCTTCACGATTTGAATCATGCGGCTCATTTCAGTGACCGCTTGATTGCCGTCAAAAAAGGCAACATCGTGGCGGACGGTCCGGTGGCTGAGATTTTCACAGAACCGGTTCTCAGTGATTTGTACGAAGTGCAGATGGTATTTACCGAACTTAGTATTAATGGCGTAACGCACAATATATGCGTGCCTTATGAAAGTCGGTAGTGTATTAGAGTCGTTGTCGCTTTATTGAGTGCATCGGCATTTACCGCTTACAGAGATAGACGGTATTTACTATGAAAGCAAAAGCGTAGCTTTAGATTTTTCAAAACGGAAACGTTGAAAGGAGATATAGATGAACAGCATTGTTATTTACTCGTCCCGTACAGGGAACACGAAACAAGTAGCGGAAGCAATCGTAGGTGTGTTACCGGAAGGTACGCCTTGTGTGCCGGTAAACGAAGCACCGGCTGATTTGAGCCAATACGACTTGGTTTTCATGGGCTTCTGGGCCGACCAAGGCAATGCAGATAAAGCGGCGCAGGCTGTTTTAAAACGCATCGATAATGAAAAAGTAGCTCTCTTTGCTACGTTAGGTGTACCGCCGATGATGCCCCATGCGAAAGAAACCATGGTAGCCGCTACCGGTCTTTTGCCAAAAGGTCAGGAGCCAATCGGGACTTTCATGTGCCAAGGCAAAGTAGATCCGAAAGTCATCGAAATGATGTTTAAAATCTTCCCGGACGGTCATCCGCACGGACGCAATCCGGAACGTGAAGAACGCCATAAACAGGCGGCATCTCATCCGGATGCTAATGACTTGGCCAATGCAGCCGCATTTGCTAAAGACGTTTTGGCCAAATTAGGCTAATACAATACATATTGAGTGTAATAAATTGACATAATAGGTAAGGACCTAGCTAAACACATATGTGATAGACGGATTAAAGACCCCGAAGCTTCCGTGGCGACCGGGGCTTTGCCGCTATAGTCATTATGGTGCAGACAGGTCCTTTTATTATGTCATTTTTTATACATAGATTTTTAAAAAATATACCGGTAAGTTCTATATATAATTAGGGATTTGTAATGTGCAATTGTGAAATGTGTTGATTTGTGTTTTTATTTTGTGTTGTGTAGAGGTGTTTAGAGATGAAAAGAGTAAAATTCAAAGAACTTGTGTTGCGTGCTATGACCTTAGCAGTGTTGTTGGCACCGGTATATGGTGTGCAGGCCGCTGATTTAGAAACAGATACGATTGTGGTTACCGCGTCTAAAACAGCAGAAACTATTAAAGCGGCGCCGCAGGCGGTAGAAGTAGTTACGGCGGAAGATATGAAACGCATGGGCGCTACCGACTTAGTATCGGCCTTGCAGTTGGCTGACAATGTGAGCCTTGCCGAATCGGCTATGACGGGCAATCAGGTCATGCTCCGCGGCATGGATACGAAACATACCCTTATTTTGGTAGACGGTAAGCGTATTGCCGGTGAAGATACGGACAGCACGGCGAACGTGTATACGCTCGGTCGTATGAGTCTTGACACGGTGGAACGGGTGGAAATTGTACGCGGTGCTACGAGCTCCCTGTACGGTTCCGATGCTATGGGTGGTGTTATTAACATCATTACGAAGATTCCGGACAAAGAAGGCGTAACAGTCGGTGTTAATACGGGTACCAGACAGCAGAACAATTACTATCGCTATGATTCCGGCAAACAGGGGCGTTGGAATTTGACCACCGGCGCTCAATTTACCAAAGTTCGCCCGCAGAATATTTTGACCGTAACGGAAGCGTCTGCCACTAAAATGGGCAGTGAAGGCTATAATCGCTACATGTTCGGCAATCGCCAGAATTTTGACATCAGCGCTACCTATGATTTTGAAAACGCCAACAAGAATAAACTTCGTTTGGATGCGAATTATTTTAAAGAAAAACTTCGCACCGAGCTCGCCGATGTACAGGGCATCAGCCGTGGCATGACCTATGATCAGCAAAAAGACAAGGTGGAGCATTACAACAATACGGGCTACGGTGTGAGTGCTACCTATACCGGGGCGACTGCCAAAAACGAATACCAAGTGCGCACGTACTATAATCAGTTGAAAAAAGATTATGACATGAGCAATAATGTGGACTTCTCCTTCTTGGGCCGTTTCAGCAAAGTGGCACAGACCATGATGGAGCGTATGTATCCGAGCTCCGACTATGACCGTGCGAAATACTACACATGGGTAACGGATGCACAGAACACCATGTTCCTCAACGACCAACATACATTGACCTTCGGCGGTGAATATCGCAAGGTGTACTATGCGGGCACCCGTTTGGGCGGCCAATCCGATTCGAACGGTGTGAAAACGCAGGAAGCCCATACGGTTAACTCCTACTCCGGCTTTGTAGAAGATACTTGGCAGGTAACGGATAAACTCATGCTCCAGCCATCGGTTCGCTATGAGCACAACAGCTCCTTCGGCTCCAATGTGTCGCCGCATATCGGCTTAAATTACAGTATTAAGGACAATCTCCGTTTCAAAGCTAACTACGGTAAAGGTTATAAAGCGCCGACCGTGTCCGAACTCTACATGGATATGTGGCACAGTCCGGGCCCAATCATGGTAAACGTAGTGGGGAACCCGGACTTGCAACCGGAAAAATCCACGAACTTCGACTTCTCCTTGGAAGGCGAACGGGGTAATTCCTTCGGCAAAATTACGTACTACAACAATAAGGTATCCAACTTAATAAACTACAATCAGTGGCGTGATGCGGCTACCGGCGTGTACCATGCGCAATATGTAAACGTAAATAAAGCGCAGATTAACGGTGTAGAATTAACGGTGGGCCATAAATTGAGCGACCGTTTGACCTTAAAAGGCACCTACAACTACATCGATGCGAAAGATAAAACTACCGATACTCGTTTGTTGAATCGTGCCAAATCGATTACGACGGTACAACTCGTATACGATGATCACAAGAAGACCGGCTACAATGCAGTCCTTTGGAATAGCTTCACTCATGACTATGCGTACAATGCGAGCGGTCGCAGCAGCACCAGTTACGATCTCTATTCCTTCAATACATTGAACGCAGCGGTAACGCGTAACTTTAATGAAAACTTCTCGGCCTTTGTAGCAGTAAATAACATCCTTGATAAAGATGTGGAAGACCTCAACATGTACGGCCGCGTATGGCGCGTAGGGGCGGAAATTAAGTTCTAATTAACTTCATAATACTAACCTTGACAGGCTAACTTGAGACAGGTAAAATATAAAAAGAAGAAACAGAAGGACGGTACGAGAGACTGTTCGTTTCACGACAATTTACCTTTTAAGTTAGTCCTGTGAGGCTAGTAAAGGATATGGTAGGCACCTGTATATTGCTATAGGTGTATCACTAAGTCTGCTATAGACCTTTTGCCACAGGCAAAGGGTCTTTTTTTGTTATAACCGGGAATCTCAGTTAAGGAGGCTGACAATGGGAGAAGTAAGTTTGAAAGGCAAGCATTTGCTGGGTTTACAGCATGCTACAAAGGAAGAAATTGAACTTATATTACGCGTAGCCAAGAAAATGAAGAAAATCGTCTTATCGGATGATAAGAAGTATCCTTTGTTAAAAGGCAAATCCATCATCAACTTATTCATGGAAAACAGTACGCGCACGCGCAGTTCCTTCGAATTAGCCGGGAAATATTTGGGCGCCGACGTTATTAACATCACGAAGAGCGGCAGCTCCATGGCTAAAGGTGAAAGTTTCCGCGATACTTTGCTTACCGTATCATACATGGGTACCGATGCCATCGTAATGCGTCACAGTGCGGAAGGGTCTCCGTTATACGCCACTAAAGTGGTTGATCCGATTATCATCAACGCCGGTGACGGAGCACATGAACATCCGACCCAGGCTTTACTCGATATGTACTCCATTATCGAACGCAAAGGCACTTTGGAAGGTAAAAAAATCGTTATTGCCGGCGATATCATGCACAGCCGTGTAGCGCGCAGCGATATTTACGGTTTTACCAAAATGGGTGCCGACGTTCACTTGGTTGGTCCGCGTACGTTACTGTATCCGGAACTTGCCAAAATGGGCGTAACCATTCACCACGATGTGCGTGAAGCGGTGAAAGACGCCGACGTAATCAACGTATTACGCATTCAGTTAGAACGTATTAACTCTGCTTTATATCCGACGAATCGTGAATATGCACGCATCTTCGGTATCAATAAAAATGTGTTGGCCTTGACCAAAGACGATGTGATGGTTATGCATCCGGGTCCTATGAATCGTGGTCTTGAAATTGCTCACGATGTGGCTTACAGCGATGAATCGGCCATTCAGGAACAGGTACGCAACGGCGTAGCGGTACGTATGGCTGTATTATACTTGACGATTGTAGGAGGTGACGGCAGTGAACTTGCTGATTAAGGGTGGAACCATTGTAAATCCGAAAAAACAACAACATGAAGTAGCCGATATTTTGGTGAAAGACGGCAAGATTGCCGAAATTGGTCAGAATTTAAGCGCTGACGGCGCCGAAGTATATGATGCAACGGGCCTTGTCGTAACACCGGGCCTCATCGATATGCATACCCATTTGCGTGAACCTGGTCAGGAAGCGAAAGAAGACTTCCACAGCGGTACTCAGGCAGCGGCTGCCGGCGGTTTTACCCGCATCGCCACCATGGCTAACACCAAACCGGTCGTAGACAATGCGGCGTTGGTGCGCGGTTTGCAAAAACAGGCTGAATTAACAGGCCTTGTAAAAGTGGAATTCATCGGTGCCGTAAGTAAAAACCTTGAAGGCAAAGAACTTGCCGAAATGGGCGACATGGCGGAAGCCGGTGTGGTGGGCTTCTCCGATGACGGTCACTATGTGGAAAGCGCCGCTTTCATGCGCCGCGCTTTGGAATACTCCAGCATGTTCAACAAACCGGTTATCGACCATGCCGAAGAAGTGAGTCTCACCCATGAAGGTCATATGCACGAAGGTTTCGTAGCCTATGAAATGGGCGTTAAAGGTCGTCCGGCCGTAGCGGAAGACATGGCCGTAGCTCGCGACTTGCTCCTCGCTCAGATGACCGGCGGTCATATCCATATCGCTCACGTAAGCAGTAAAGATACGGTAGACCAAATCCGTGCGGCTAAAGCGAAGGGCATTAAGGTAACTTGTGAAGTAACGGCTCAGCATTTATCCTTCACCGATGAATACTTGCGTGAATATAATCCGGCTTTCAAAATGGCACCGCCGATTCGTTCCGAAGAACATCGTCAGGCCCTTTTGGAAGGCGTTAAAGACGGCACCATCGATGCCATTATTACCGACCATGCGCCGCATGCGGAAGAAGAAAAAGACGTGGAATTCTGCTGTGCACCGAACGGCTTCAGCGGCCTTGAAACATCCTTGGCAGCCGTTTTGACACATACGTATAAAACCGGCATTTTGACTTTGGATGAAATCGTAAATCTCATGAGTGTTCGTCCGGCCGAAATCATGGGCGTTGATGCGGGCGTTTTAGAAGTGGGCAAAACCGCCGATATCACCGTTTTCAGCACCGACGAAGAGTGGACGGTAGACCGCAATTTATTCTATACTAAAGGTAAGACGAGTCCGTTTGACGGCATGACCTTAACGGGCAAAGCCAAATTGACGGTTGTAGATGGTAATATTGTGATGAAAGAGGGAGTTGTGACTCAGTGAAAGGCAAATTAGTATTACAAGATGGCTCCGTATACGAAGGTAAGCTCTTAGGGGCTAGACCAATCCTCGGCGAAGTTGTATTTAACACCGGTATGACCGGTTACCAGGAAATTTTGACCGACCCTTCGTACGCCGATCAAATTATCACATTGACCTATCCGCTCATCGGTAACTATGGCGTGTACCGCGACATTGCGCAGGCACCGAAACCATATTGCCGCGGTATGATTGTGGGCGAACTTTGTACCTTCCCAAGCAATTGGCAAAATGAAGGCTTATTTGAAGAATATTTACGGGCGTACGGCGTACCTTGTCTCTATGATGTGGATACCCGTGCCATTACTCGTAACATTCGTAATCACGGCGTTATGAAAGGCGTGATCTGCCCGGTAGACACGCCGCAGGAACGCATTGACGCGTTGTTAAAACAGGATTTACCGACCGACCAGGTTATGCAGGTAACCACCAAGTGGCAAGGTTTTCGCGGCAGTGAAAACGCCGAATACCATGTGGCCGTTTATGACTTCGGGGTTAAAGAAAATATCTTGAAATCCCTCGAAGCGAGCGGTTGCCGCTTGTCCATTTTCCCGGCTGACACCAAGGCGGAAGACGTATTGGCCGTAAATCCGGACGGCATTTTCTTATCCAACGGACCGGGGGACCCTTCGGAC
Source organism: Veillonella sp. CAG:933 (assembly GCF_000431435.1). Lineage (NCBI taxonomy): Bacteria > Bacillati > Bacillota > Negativicutes > Veillonellales > Veillonellaceae > Veillonella > Veillonella sp. CAG:933. Next base: position 14,835 of record NZ_HF986201.1, on the reverse strand, counting down.
CTCGGCTACGCCGTTGAAGAAATTAAAAAATTACTCGGCAAAAAACCGATTTTCGGTATTTGCATGGGTCACCAAGTATTGTCCTTAGCGTTTGGCGGCTCCACGTATAAATTACGTTTCGGTCACCGCGGGTCCAACCATCCGGTTAAAGACCTTCGCACCGGCCGCGTGTACATTACCTCCCAGAACCACGGCTTTGCGGTAGATGAAAACAGCTTAAAAGACGCTGATATCACGATTACCCATCGCAGTGTAAACGATAACACCGTAGAAGGTATGCGCCACAACAGCTTGCCAATCATGTCGGTACAATATCATCCGGAAGCATCGCCGGGACCGACTGACAATCTGTACTTGTTCGACGAATTCAAAGCAATGATGAAAGAATATAAATAGAAAGGGCTGACCAATGACAATGGAAAATAAGAAAATACTCGTTATCGGATCGGGCCCGATTATTATCGGCCAGGCAGCAGAATTTGACTATGCCGGTACCCAGGCTTGCCGCTCCCTTCGCGAAGAAGGCTATGAAGTAGTGCTGGTAAACTCCAATCCGGCAACCATCATGACGGACCGCGACATTGCGGACCGCGTATACATTGAACCAATCAGTTTGGAATTTGTAACGGAAGTTATCCGCAAAGAACGTCCTTACGGCTTGCTCGCTACTTTGGGCGGCCAGGTAGGCCTCAACATGGCGGTGGAATTATCCGAAGCGGGTATTCTTGAAAAATACGGCGTAAAATTGTTGGGTACAACTTTGGCGGCTATTAAACAGGCGGAAGACCGTGAACTTTTCAAAGAAGCCATGGAACGCATCAACCAACCGGTACCGGAAAGTGATATTTTCAGCGACGTAGATAAAGCCGTTGAATTTGCCAATAAAATCGGTTATCCGATTATTATTCGTCCGGCTTACACCTTAGGCGGCACGGGCGGCGGCATTGCGGCCAATGAAGAAGAAATGTACATGATTGCCCTTCGCGGCATCAAACTCAGCCCGATTCATCAGATTCTCGTTGAACGCTCGGTAGCGGGCTGGAAAGAAGTGGAATATGAAGTTATGCGCGACAGTGCGGACAACTGCATTATCGTATGTAACATGGAAAATATCGACCCGGTAGGGGTTCACACGGGGGACTCCATCGTTGTGGCACCAAGCCAGACGTTGAACGATATTCAGTACCAAATGCTTCGTACCGCATCGGTAGACATCATTCGCTACCTTGAAATCGAAGGGGGCTGTAACGTACAGTACGCCTTGGATCCGTATAGCAACCAGTACTATGTAATCGAAGTAAATCCGCGTGTATCCCGTTCGTCCGCGTTGGCGTCGAAAGCAACGGGCTATCCGATTGCCAAAGTGGCCGCCAAAGTTGCCCTCGGCATGACGTTGGACAGCATCACTAACGCTGTTACGGGGGAAACGAAAGCTTGCTTCGAACCATCCCTTGACTATGTGGTAACGAAATTCCCACGTTGGCCGTTTGAAAAATTCAACTTGGCCGATCGTACCTTGGGGACTCAGATGAAGGCCACCGGGGAAGTTATGGCCATTGACCGCACCCTGGAAGGCTCCCTTTTAAAAGCCATCCGTTCTTTGGAAATCGGTCTCGACCATATTGAGCTCAAAAAGATTGCTCACGAAACACCGGAACAGCTCATCGAACGTCTTCGTTTGGTAGATGATGAACGCATTTACGTAGTGGCTCAGGCTCTTCGTGCGGGCATCAGCGTGGAAAAAATCCACTTTATTACGAAAATCGACATGTTCTTCATCAATAAGATTAAGAACATCGTAACCTTAGAAAAGAAATTAGCCTCCGAAGGTATTACGGAAGACAACCTTCGTCAGGCGAAACGCTACAGCATGCCGGACAAAGTGATTGCCCGCTATGCCAATGTAACGGCTGACGACGTATTGGCTAAACGTCAGGACATGAAATTATTCCCAACCTACAAATATGTAGATACCTGTGCGGCCGAATTCGAAGCCCATACGCCATACTACTACAGTGCCTATGCTATGGAAGACGAAGTGGTACCTCGCGGTGAAAACAGCGTTATCGTACTCGGCTCCGGTCCGATTCGTATCGGTCAGGGCGTAGAGTTCGACTACTGCTCCGTTCATTCCTCTTGGGCTCTTCGCAAAGCCGGCAAACAGTCTATCATCATCAATAACAATCCGGAAACAGTAAGTACGGACTTTGATACATCGGACAGCTTGTATTTCGAGCCACTTACCGTGGAAGATGTTATGGAAGTTATCCGCAAAGAAAATCCAATCGGTGTAATCGCTCAGTTCGGTGGTCAGACAGCCATTAACTTGGCAGGTCCGCTCGCTGAACGGGGTGTTAAAATCCTCGGTACTTCCGTGGACAGCATCGACATGGCGGAAGACCGTGAACGCTTTGACGAGCTCCTTGCCGAACTCGGTATTCCACGTCCTGTAGGGGCCTTGGTAACGAGCCATGAAGAAGCGTTGGCTGCGGCGCAGCGTTTATCCTATCCGCTCATCGTGCGTCCGTCCTATGTACTCGGCGGCCGTGCCATGGAAATCGTGTACAACGACAAAGAACTTGACGTGTACATGAAAGAAGCGGTAGTGGCCTCCAAAGATCATCCGGTACTTATCGACCGCTATATGGTGGGTATGGAAGTGGAAGTTGACGCCATCGCCGACGGCGAAGACGTATGTATCCCGGGCATCATGGAACAGATTGAACGGGCCGGCGTTCACTCCGGTGACTCCATTGCGGTATATCCGGCTCAGCATTTGTCTGAAGAAATTACGAACCAAATCGTTGATTACACCCAGCGTATTGCTCGCGGTTTGAATGTAAAAGGTATCGTAAACATTCAGTACATCGTAGCTAACGGTGAACTCAATGTTATCGAAGTTAACCCGCGTTCCAGCCGTACCGTACCGTTCATCAGTAAAGTTACGGGCATCAACATGATTGAATATGCAACGCGCATTGCTCTCGGTGAAACGATTAAATCCATGGGCTTACCGACCGGTTTGGTACCGGCTAAAGATTATGTAGCTGTTAAAGCGCCGGTATTCTCGTTCTCCAAAATGGGCCTCGTAGAAATCGCTTTGGGACCTGAAATGAAATCCACCGGTGAAGTTATGGGTATCGGTCGTACCTATTCGGAAGCCTTGTTCAAAGCCATTCACGGCGCCAACATGCGCATTCCTGAAAAAGGCCATATCCTCATGACCGTAGCGGACCGTGATAAAGAAGAAGCAGCACGTCTTGCCAAAGGCTTTATCGACCTCGGCTACCACATTCAGGCAACCGGCGGTACGGGCAAATATTTCGAAGAACATGGTATTCCATGTGTCATTGTTAACAAGATTCACGAAGGTCAAAACAACTGTGCCGATTTGATTCGTCGCGGTGAAGTTGACTTGATGTTGAACACCTTGACTTACGGCAAACGCCCTGAACGCGAAGGCTTCCAGCTTCGTCGTTTGGCCGTTGAAATGGGCACCCCTTGCTTGACATCCTTGGATACGGCACGCGAAGTATTGCGTGTAGTAGCCGGTCGAGCTAATGAAGAAATTAAGATTGAAGTCGAAGCGTTACAAGATTTTGAGATGGAGTGATACACGCAATGAGCGGTTATGTAGAAATGGCGCGAGTGCTCCGCAATGAGCAAATTGGTACCGATGTATGGATTATGGATCTGTATGCACCGAAACAGGCCGCTGAAGCGGAAGTAGGCCAATTTTGTAATGTACGAGTAACCGGCGGAACGGCGCCTTTATTGCGCCGTCCCATCAGTTATGCCGGTTTTGATAAAATTGAAGGCACCATTACGCTCTTGTATCGCGTAGTGGGGACCGGTACGGACATGATGACGCACCTCAAAGAAGGGGATACCCTCGATTGTTTGGGCCCTTTGGGCAGTCGTTTTGAAATGACCGACAACATGCTCCTCGTGGGCGGCGGTGTCGGCATTGCACCGATGCTCTGCATTGCGTCAAAATTGAACGAAATTGAAGATACAACTCGTTACACCAATGAAGAAGACGAAACAGTGATTAAACCGGTGGCGGCTAAAAAAGCAACCGTCGTGCTCGGCTTCCGCAATGAATCGGAAACCTTCTGGGCCGACTTGTTTAAAGCCTATGATGTGCCGGTCTATGTGACTACCGATGACGGTTCCGTTGGGACGAAAGGGTTCCCGACAGCTATTATGCCGGAACTCATTCAGTCTGAACGCGGTGAAATAGCGCGTCAGTTAACGCCGTTTTTACACGGTGAAGCGGCCGGTGAACATTCTGTAGGCGCTGAAGCTGCTGCTACTGCTGAGAATGTAGTCGCCGCTGAGTCTGAATCCTCTGAAAAGGTGGCGAGCATTGGGTTTACGAGCGTGTTGACTTGCGGTCCGACCCCAATGATGAAAGGCGTTGCGAAAGTGGCGTCCGAATTCAGCGTGCCTTGCCAAGTATCCCTTGAAGAACGCATGGGTTGCGGCACGGGGGGCTGCTTAGGTTGCGGCTGTGACGGCCGTGGCGGCAAACGCTACAAAGTATGTAAGGACGGCCCTGTATTTGCCGCTGAGGAGGTGTTTTTCAATGAGTAATACCTCAGATACTAAAATGCATGCCAATCACGGTGCAGACGCCAATTTACACGGTGAAAAAGACTATCAGACTATGGATCACAGCAAAGATTTGAACGGTAAAAAGCCGTCTTATAAAGATTTGGCTGTTGAATTCTGCGGGATTAAGATGAAAAATCCGATTGTGGCTGCCTCAGGCACCTTCGGGTTCGGTTTTGAATATGCCGATTATCTTGACCTCAGCAACGAAGTGGGCGCCATTTCGGTGAAAGGCTTAACGCCGACGCCGCGGAACGGTAATCCGGGCACCCGTATTGCGGAAACACCGTCCGGTGTATTGAACTGTATCGGTTTGGAAAACCCTGGTGCGGAAGCGTTTGTACGGGATATTTTACCAGAACTGAAACAATACGATGTGCCGATTTTGGCAAATATTTCGGCGGCCGACGTGGAAGGGTACGCATTCATGGCGAAGACATTGTCTGTGCCGGGCATTGCGGGCCTTGAAGTCAATATCAGCTGTCCGAATGTTAAAAACGGCGGCATGGCCTTCGGCGTATGCGCTGAATCGGCGGCGGCCGTTTGTAAAACCGTTCGTGAAAACACGAATTTGCCGGTTATCATGAAATTGTCGCCGAATGTAACGGACATCGTGGAAATTGCGACGGCTGTTAAAGAAGCCGGTGCTGACGGCTTATGCCTTATCAACACCTTACTTGGTATGGCGATTGATATTAAAACACGTCGTCCCGTACTCGGTAATTTGTACGGTGGTTTATCCGGTCCGGCCGTTAAACCGGTGGCCCTTCGCTTAGTGCATCAAGTGGCGCAAGCCATCGACTTGCCGATTATGGGCATGGGCGGCATTATGACGGGCACCGATGCCATCGAATTCATGTTGGCCGGTGCGGATATCGTGTCCGTCGGTACAGCAACCATGGTTGATCCATGTGCCATCGGTAACATTGCACGTGAAATGCATGAGTACTGCGAAGCAAGCGGTTTGAATCATGTGAGTGAAGTTGTAGGGGCATTGGAACCGTATAGATTTTAAAAGCTTTAGAAACTTTAAGAGAGTTTGAACTGCATATAGAGAGAATGAAAGGTGCGAGATGAAAATCTCGTGCCTTTTTTGTGTTTAAGCGATTATTACAATAATTATTTTGTCCTAAAGCCATTGAGTTTAGCGTTGAAAATATCTTTAATAAAAATTAAAAGATAAACCGATTTTCGGTTTATCTTTTTGGGGAGGTTTGTTATAATAAAGAAAAAGGAGGTGTTATATATGATTCTGAATTTTGCGATTGAAGGGTTTACGTCGTTTAATGAGCGTCAAGAAATATCGTTTACAGCGTTCAACAAGCAACGTATAAAAAATACCAAATATGAAGAGAACTATGTATTAGAAAGCCCGTTTAGGGAGTGCAAGTCAATATTATTTTTTGGCAATAATGCAGTGGGGAAAACAAATGTAATTTTAGCATTAAGTACATTGAGATATATTTTAAATACAGGAAAGTTTCCTGATCCTCGATGGTTTAATTGGTATAATACTCAAATGGGCTTTGAATTGGTAGTATCAAAAGGGCGAGATTATTACGAATATAAAATAAAAATTAATAGAGACGGTTATATAGTTAGTGAAGCTCTATTAAAGAACGAAGAGAACATTTTTACATTTGATTCGAATATTTTACAAAGTGAGTTGTTGGACAATAAAATTGAAGAAATCTATTCAATCCGCTCAACGTCGCCAGTGCTTTTAAAACTTAAAGATTTTATTCATAAAGAATATGATGAGTTTATGGAAGCAGTTAAAAAGATTAGTGTGGTAATAACCAATTCTTATGATTTAGATGATAAAGGGCTACGATATGAATTTTCTGAAATAACGAAGCAAAAGATTGAGACTAATAAAGCATTAGCTTTGGAATTATTGCAACAAATTGATAGTTCTATTGTTGATATAAGCTTTAAGCTATATGATTTGGAAGAAAAAACATATGAGATTTATTTACATAGATATTCTCGAAGAGAAAATAATAATATTAAACAAAATATAGCGGATGAATCAAGTGGGGTAAAGAAAATAGTGTCATTATTAGCTAAATTGTTGTCGATTTATGATGGGGAAACATTAGTAATTGATGAGTTAGATTCTTCTATTAGTACTCGTTCACTAATGCTTATTTATAACAATATGATTAATAATGGTAGAAATAGATCCGGTCAATTAATAGTATCAACACATAATTTAGAATTATTGAACCTAGACTTATTTGCACCGGAGCAGATTTATATTCTTTCAAAAAATGATTGTTTGTCTACTGAAATAAATTCATTGGCGGATTTTGATTTACGTAGTAGCAATAAGAGGTTAGCTGTTAAATTTTTACAAAGGGAATTCGAGGTATAACAGTGGGGTATAAGCGGAGAAAACGCAATATAATTCAATCGAGTCATTTAAAAATTCATATTGCTTGTGAGGGTCCAAGTGAAGAATCAATTTTAAAAGACGTTTTAAAAGATTATAAGTACATTACTGTTAAAAGTATTGATGGTGGTGGCTATGGTAAGTTTACCAATTATGTAGAACGCAACAAGGATTTATATCCGATATTCTTTATTGTTGCGGATTTGGACAAAGCTCAAAATGATGAATCGGCGAGAAGATTGTTAAATGAAATGATAAAAAAGGTGAATATTTTATCGAATATGAATACTATTTTTTTGACCGGCCCTGAAATTGAATATTGGGTAGCGTGTTGTATTGGAAGGCCAAACCTTACTAGTGATGATTTAAGTGCTATGGATTATAAAAAAGGAAATAAAGTTGCTGATTTTATTAGTAAAAATCATGGCAGCTATTGGTTAGGATGTCAATCAATCACTAATAATAGACTGTATTATAATAAAATGAGTCATAAAGATAAGTACTCAATAGCCCCTGAAAACTTGCAGAATAAGCAGAGTAATCTAGTTAATTTGCTCCCTTATATTCAAAAGATGCAACAAGATAAATTGAATTAAATTTGAATTTTATGATTTTAAATAACATAGAAATAGACTTTCAATATCACCGGTTGGAGAATATCTTCAACCGGTGATATAATATTAAGATAGAGATAAATTGGTAGATTGGTAGGAAGGTGACTATCATGGAATATAACAGTATTGCGGTAGGACGGGCAGCATTGCAGTTGGCGATTACAGAATCGCGTCAAAAAGAACAAGAATTACGTAAAGAATTACAAGAAAAAGGAATTCGCTCCGTAGCGGTTGACTTTGGCGGTCAATTCGTACAGTCCATTCCTAAAATTATAGAACATGCCGTCGTAGCAGCTCAGCGTCAAAAAGTAGTAGCCGATAATCACATCGGCGAAGGAGCCGTTATCGGGGCTACCCAAGAAGCATTGGAACAACTCAAACGTAAGGCCATTGGCCTCAATGTGGGCGGTAAAATCGGCATTGCCCGTTATCGTGAACACATCAGCGTGGCCATTTATGTAGGCGTCGGTATTTTGCATTTGAACGAAATCGCTGTGGCCATTGCTCATAGAAGCTTGCCGGCTAGAGAAGACGAAGTAGGACAAAAGAGCGCGGGAAAATAGATTTTAATCAGTTGCAATAAATAGGGATCAACTAGTACAGTATGGAGTAATTGGAGGCGAATCAGTGAGTTCACTAGCCGTCATTATTTTGACAAAAAATGAAGAAAAACATATCGAAGCAGCCATTCAGAATGTGAAGCAATGTGCGGATGAAGTACTCATTATCGACTCCGGTAGTACGGACAATACAGTAGCCATTGCCGAAAAAAACGGGGCAATAGTTCGTTATCGCGCCTGGGATGATGATTTTGCGGCGCAGCGAAACTTCGCCTTAGAACAAACCTCGGCTGACTGGGTGTTGTATTTGGATGCGGATGAACGCATGGATGAAACAATGTGCCGAGAAATTCGCTACATTGTTGTGGAGAACCGTGTGGGCGAATATGGTTTAAAACGCGAAGTTATCTTTAACGGCCATCGGTTTAAACATGGCATTTTTGCACCGGACATCGTTTATCGATTATTTCCCCGCGAAGCGGTTACCTGGGTAGGCAAAGTGCATGAGCATCCGGAAACGAATTTGCAAAAATCGATACTAAAAGGTGCTTTAGATCACTACTCCTATGAAAGCTGGCATCATTGGCTTCAAAAGGCCGATCATTATACGACAATTTGGGCTGAAGAGCAGTATTCTAAAGGCAAGCGTATTACACTGGGAAAAGCATTTTCGCACTCCTTTGTTGGCGGCTTGCGAGCTTTACTTTTAAAAGGTGCTTTTTTAGATGGCTGGATGGGCGTGTTTTCTTCCTATCAGCACGCATTTTATACCATGCTGAAATATGTAAAATTGCATGAATTGCAGCAACGGGAAAAGGGTAAATAAGCATGGATGATATAGTTATAGTATTGGCGGCTGATGATAATTATGCACAGCACGCGGCCGTAACGGCGGCTTCTATCTTACTTCATACGACTGAGCCGCAACGAGTTTCATTGTATATCTTAAGTGATGGTATAAGTGAAACGAAGCAACAGAAAATTAAAGACACGGTTAACGATTTAAAAGGCCGAGTACAGCTGATAGCCGTGGACGGTGACGCCATCGAAGGCTTTACCAGCGGTCACATCAGTAAAGCGGCTTATTTACGTTTAATGATTCCGGAATTGTTGCCCGACCATGTTGAGAAGGCGATTTACTTTGATACGGATTTAGTTGTGACCGGTGATGTGGCCGAACTTTGGCAGCTGTCATTGGGCGGTCATCCGGTGGGAGCGACGGTTGATTTAGGTATTATGTCATCCAAACGTAGTCGTCGTGAAAAACATGCATCTATCGGCTTACATGAGTTAGATGACTACTTTAATTCCGGTATGATGGTCATTGATGTGTCTCAGTGGCGCGTCAAAAATTATGGCAATGCAGTACTAGCTGAGATTACGTCGAATCAATTTCGTCACCACGACCAGGACGGTTTGAATAAAGTGTTTAAAAATGATTGGCAGGAATTGCCGCTCCGTTGGAATGTTATACCGCCGGTGTTCTCGTTGCCACTAAAAATTCTATGTAGTGCCAAGTGGCGTAAAAAGGCCATTGAGGCCTTGAAAAGCCCGGCCGTAATACACTGGGCGGGGCGCTATAAACCGTGGGAATTTACCTATGAAAAAGCATTTAACGGCATATATTATGAGGCGTTAAAAGAAACTCGTTTTAATGATGCGGTTATGCCACAACTGAGTAAAGATATGCACGGAAAATCCCTTGCAAGACAGCTTATGCGAATTCATTGGGCAAAATTTTGGCAAGCTATAGGTGGATAAACAGATGAAAACATTTTCAAAAGATTTTTTTCAAATAAAAAATTTCATAAAAGAGCGAATAGATTTTAACTACTCGAGCACGGATGAAGGTGCTTACCACATCGCCTATAATGTCAATGACGGGTTCATTCATATCATGGGCGTTTCGGTTGTGTCGGTACTGGAAAATAACAAAGATAAAAACTTTGTGGTTCATATTTTTGTGGACGGTTACAGTCCGGAAAATTTGGCAAAAATCGAAGAAATGGCCAAACAGTGGCAATGTCATTGCATTGTGTACTTGCTCGACATGACGCCGTTTAACGACTTCCATATTAAAGTGGCGCGTTTTTCCAGAATTACCTATGCCCGAATTTATATGCCTAAAGTCATTAAGGAATACAGCGATAAGTTTATTTATCTTGATGCGGACACCATGGTGTGCGATTCGCTTACTGAATTATGGAACATGGATTTGCAGGGCAAGGCTATGGGTGCTGTTTCGGAAACACCGGAATCCGTTGCGTATCGAGCCGGTCATTTGAAGTTAAAGTCCGGTAAATATTTTAACGATGGCGTTATGGTTATAGATATTACCCAATGGGAAATAGACCAAATCACCGAAAAGGCCTTTGCGTATCAGAATGAACCGCCTAGTCGTTTCAAAGGGCAAAGCCAGGACGTGTTGAATTTAGTATTTGATGGTGATTTATATTTCTTGCCGGCTGCTTTTAATGCGTACGGCGGTGCTGCTGAATTTGACGGCAAACCGGTTATTGCTCATTGGACGGGTCGTCGCAAACCTTGGCAAATGGTGTTGACCGATATTGATGCTTTGTGGCGTAAATATAATGCCTTGGCACCATGGGAGACGATTGCGCATGTCTTGCCGGTGAAAAAGCCGGAAAACTACCATGATTTCCAGCAATGGGGCGACTACCAGAAAAAGCAGGGCCATTACGGTAAATTCTTGCAAGGTATTTTCTGGTACAGTGTGTTGCGTGTGATTTATAAATTGGGCGGCAACAAGAAGAATTAGGTGAATAAAGATTAGCAGCTTAATTATTAAAGTTAGGCAGCAATTGAATGTTTGAAGTATTTGATTATTAGGAGTGGCGAAGATGAAAATTGCAATTGCCGGGACCGGTTATGTAGGTTTATCCAACGGCTTATTGCTGGCACAGCATCATGAAGTGGTGGCGTTGGATATTATTCCCGAAAAAGTAGACATGCTGAATAAAGGGCAGTCACCGATTGTTGATGCGGATATATCCGCATTTTTGCAACGTGATGATATTAACTTTAAAGCAACTCTGGATGCTAAAGAAGCGTTCGTGGGTGCCGACTACATCATCATTTCCACGCCGACTAATTATGATCCGAAGAAAAACTTCTTTGATACATCGTCCGTAGAAGCTGTTATTGAAGAGGTATTGAATATTAATCCGGACGCCATTATGATTATCAAATCAACGATTCCGGTTGGTTATACGGCTCAGATGCGCGAAAAATATAACACAGAAAATATTATTTTCTCGCCTGAATTCTTGCGTGAAGGCAAGGCTTTGCATGATAATTTATATCCGTCTCGCATCGTTGTGGGCGAACGGTCAGATCGAGCTAAGGTCTTTGCCAATTTATTGGCTGAAGGGGCCGTTAAAAAGGATATTCCGATTATCTTTACCGGTTCTACCGAAGCGGAAGCAATTAAATTATTTGCCAACACGTATTTGGCATTACGCGTAGCTTACTTCAATGAACTTGATTCCTATGCGGAAATGCGCAATTTAAATACAGCTGAAATTATTAAGGGCGTATGCTTAGATTCGCGTATCGGTGATTTCTATAATAATCCGTCCTTCGGTTACGGTGGTTACTGCTTGCCGAAAGATACGAAGCAATTATTGGCTAACTATCATGATGTGCCTCAGAACTTGGTGTCGGCTATCGTAGAAGCTAACCGCACGCGTAAGGACCATATCGCCGATATGATTATTGAGCGGCAACCGAAAATTGTTGGCGTATATCGTTTGACGATGAAAAGCGACTCTGATAACTTCCGGGCTTCGGCTATTCAAGGGGTTATGAAGCGCATTAAAGCGAAAGGTATTGAAGTTGTTGTGTATGAACCAACATTAGAAGCTGATGACTTCTTCCGTTCGCGCGTTATTCGTGATTTGGCTGAATTCAAAGCCATGAGCGATGTTATCATTACAAACCGTTGGTCTGATGATTTGGCGGATGTGCAAGATAAGGTTTATACGCGAGATTTATTTGACAGAGATTAATTAGAACGGAGCATATTATTTAGTAAATTAAATGGAAATTTTGCTCAGTAATAATGAGTGGTTTGAGAAGGGATTGTGGGGCAATAATGGCTTCCTATAAAGAATTTGATATAACTAAAAAAGTTCTTATTACCGGGGCGGCCGGATTTATCGGTTTTCATTTGGTAAAATTGCTCCTCGATAAAGGGGCTACGATATTAGGTTTTGACAATCTGAACGATTACTATGATGTGTCGTTAAAAGAAAGTCGTTTAGAGATTCTGAAGGCATATTCAAAGTTTACCTTTGTAAAGGGGAACCTAGCCGATGAAGTGGCTGTTAACGGTCTTTTTGAAAACTTCAAACCGGATATTGTAGTTAATTTGGCGGCTCAAGCGGGGGTTCGCTATAGCATCGACAATCCGCGAGCCTATATGGAATCGAATATGATGGGTTTCTTCAATATTTTGGAAGCCTGTCGTCATAGTCCGGTAGAGCATCTGTTGTTCGCCTCCAGTTCCTCGGTATACGGCAATCAGCAGAAGACACCATTTGCCACAACGGATAATGTGGACCATCCAATCAGTCTATATGCGGCCACAAAGAAATCTAACGAGCTCATGGCCTATACATACAGCCATTTGTATGGCATTCCGACTACGGGCTTACGATTCTTTACCGTATATGGTCCATATGGTCGTCCTGACATGGCCTACTTCAAATTCACCAACAAGATTATGAGCGGAACGCCGATTCAGATCTACAATAAGGGTGATATGTATCGCGACTTTACCTATGTTGACGATATTGTGGCAGGGATTGAACGGATGCTATGTAATCCGCCGGCTAAAAATGAAGCAGGGGATGCTTATAAGGTGTATAACATTGGCAATAATAAACCGGAACAGCTTATGCATTTTATCGAAGTCTTGGAACAGCAATTAGGGAAGACGGCTGAAAAAGAATTTTTACCGATGCAGCCGGGCGATGTGTATCAGACCTATGCCGATGTAAGTGAATTGGAAAGGGATTTTGACTTTAAGCCGGAAACTACGATTGAAGAGGGATTAGGGAAATTCGTGGCATGGTACAAAGAATATTACTCAGTGAAGTAGCCGATAAAGGTATAAATTTAAGCAAAGATTGCCTTAGTAATTATAGTTAGTTGAGCATTTTAGTCTGTAGCAGATGCTTTGACTGAACGCTCAAACTATGATATACTATCAAAGTTAACGAAATAAAAGAGCAAATAGTGGTTGACAAGATCTTTTAGATTTGTTATCATAATGAAGTTGAATGAAGTAGAGGCCATCCGCTTCTCACCTGTTGTCTCGAAATAACGGGTTGAATATCTAACTAGTTATCAGTTACGGATGGCATTATGCCGTCCGTTTTTTTATTATAGAAAATAATTTGTTGGAGGTGACTATTATTAGCAAAGATACGCCGCGTATTAATGAAGAGATTCGCGCCCGTGAAGTTCGTGTGGTAAGTGCCGATAATGAGCAATTAGGTATTATGTCGGCTCGTGAAGCTCTTGCGTTAGCCGAAGAACATCAATTGGACTTAGTGGAAGTGGCACCGAACGGTAAGCCGCCGGTATGTCGAATTATGAACTACGGTAAATATCGCTATGAGCAACAGAAGCGCGAAAAAGAAGCTAAAAAGAAACAGAAGACATTTACTTTAAAAGAAGTAAAGCTTCGTCCCCATATTGAAGATCATGACTTCTATGTAAAAATGAAGAATGCTAGTAAATTCCTAGCAGAAGGTAACAAAGTAAAAGTTACCATCATGTTCCGTGGCCGAGAATTGAGCCATCCTGAATTGGGTCAGAATGTATTAACCCGTTTTGCCAAAGAATTGGAAGAACAGGCAGTTGTAGAAAAAGCAGCTAAGCTTGAAGGGCGAAACATGACGATGATATTAGCAAAAAAAGGATAATTGAGGAGGAAACTAATCATGCCAAAAATTAAAACTCGCCGTGCAGCGGCTAAACGTTTTGTACCGACCGGTAGCGGTGAATTCAAACGTGCGAAAGCTTTCAAGAGCCACATCTTAGAAAAGAAATCCCCGGCTCGTAAACGCAATCTTCGCAAAGCAACTTTGGTTAGCAAAGCCGATTACAAACGCGTTGCTAAATGTTTACCATACGCTTAATAGTTAAAATTACTGGATAATGGAGGAAATATACAATGGCTAGAGTGAAAAAGGGCGTAACTGCTCATGCACGTCATAAAAAAATCTTAAAATTAGCTAAAGGCTATCGCGGTACACGTAGTCGTTTGTTCAAAAAAGCAAACGAAACGGTAATGAAAGCATTATACTATGCTCGTCGTGACCGTCGTGCGAAAAAACGCGAATTCCGTAAATTGTTCATTACCCGTATCAATGCGGCTGCCCGCATGAACGGTATGAGCTACAGCCGTTTCATCGCCGGCTTAACTAAAGCAGGCGTTGCAGTTGACCGTAAAATGTTAGCTGATTTGGCTGTTAACGATATGGTTGCTTTCGCTAAATTCGTTGAAGTAGCTAAAAACGCATAAGACAAACGAATAAGAAATATGAGAAAAAAGGTGTAGAGATTCACAAATAAGTGAATATTCTACACCCTTTTTTTTGTACGCCGAATAGGCATGACAAAA
>NZ_HF986200.1:0-4280 GCF_000431435.1 Veillonella sp. CAG:933 | reverse complement strand
AAAATTGTGTCCAATTTTTGGGGTGCAGTTCAACCCTAACGCAAGCCCTTTTTTAAAATACTTTTTCACGCTAACCTCCAAAAATTTAACAATAAATACCCTAAAATCCCTAATCAAGTACATTTCACTTCTTGATAATTTGATTATAATATACGATTTAATATCCTGTAAATCAATTTTTTTATATAGTTTTCAACAAAACAAAAAACGAAAGGGTTGTAACGAAATATCGTTATAAAACGATTATTTCAGTTACAACCCCAAACAAAAACAGTTTTTATATACAAAAACTATGCCAATACCTTCTTAAAATAGTTAGGTGCCACTTCCTCAAAATCAGAAAAATCATAAAACTGCTTATCAGCAAGCTTCATAATTTTTTTCTGTGTTGATTTAGATAATTTATCATATGAGTCATGAACTACGACACTCATAAAAGGGTAGTTTGCAACTTGCAATGTATAAATATTAATAATAATATCTTTAGCTTTTGATTCACTGCTTACAGGGAATAGAAATATGGATTTATTATTGTTTTTAAAAACATAATCAATTTTCAAATCTGTTTCGTCACTTAATGGTATAAAACCCTCTTGAAATAAATACTTATTTAATGATTGGTTTACAAATTTATTAACCTTTTCATAAAATATGCTTGCTACTGTTTTGCGTTGTAATAAAGTAAAACTCAAAACACTCGTAATTAATTGCGTAAATTGCATTATATTATTAAACAATTGGTCTAGAGTGCTAGACATTGAAATCACACCTGTCTCTAAATCAATATTTCCACGAGCTTGATAGACTATTCGATGTAATAATTGAGTCTTATTATCAGTATCTATATCAAATACATACGATAGACGCATTAAAGTTAAACCACAGTCTATAATGTTTATAGCATTCACGTCATTGATTTGAAGGAAAATATCAAACATATCTCCATCAGGATGAAATACAGGGATCATTAATTGATACAATCCATCACGTTTTTTAACTAACGAAAATTGATTTGCAAAAGATTTTCGCAAACAATCTTCCACAACTTTTATATCCATAATACCCCTTCACCTCTTTCTATTACTTTTCAAACAAAGAAACATTCCAAGCTGATGGAAAATAATCTTTTGCATCTAAAATACTACATGTTGTAAGGAAATAATAAATGGCACTGTCAAAAGTAGAATAAGAACTGGTAACCTCTATACTTTTCTCTACAGTATAAAAAGTCCCATTATAATCTTCTAATTTGCACCTATGAATATGAGTAACAAAATGCTCTTTCAAACTTAAATTTCCACCATGTGGTCCATTGCATCTAAAAAGAATAGGATCATTATCAAATTCACTACATAATAATTGTAACCCAATAGAATAATTTTCAGGCAACATCTCGCTTTGACGCATGAAAACTCTGAATTTTTCATTATATTTATCCGAATAAACTTCAAATGTTTTTCTTCTGCAGCCACTCTGAATTGTAAATTCCTTCCTTGGATTTTTAATAATTCGCTTAGGAATAGAAATCAATTCATCTAAATATTCCTGAGTAATAGGTGACTTAGCCAATTATATCATATCCCCTCTTATAAAAATATATCTGTATTTTTATTCTAAGGTTATGCAGTCATTTATCATATATTGCTATAAACTTATAACCCTTTCCCTATATTTAAACATATGTTCACTTTTATTATACTACTTCTATCCTTAGCAAACAATGGTAAAACAAAGCAAAATATCAATCATTTATCAATTTTATTATCATATCACCACTCTTTTTCCACGAGTTAGCTCCGTCTTCCCTATACCCCTCCTTGATTCTCAACTCCAAAACACTTATAATCAAATCAGAAGGTATTATATAAGGAGGTTATTATTATGAAAAAATGGTTATCTGCACTAGCACTCACTGCTGTTATCGGTCTCGCAGCATATCCTATGGTTCAGGCATATGGGAACTCCCCAATGAACGGTTATCAATATGATAATTCCGGCTATAATAATGGGGCTCCATGCTACGGCTATAACGGTTATAACGGCAATTATGGCTCCGACGATAATGAACGCAATACTATGATGTACAACGGCAATAGCTATGGTCATCATCACATGATGAACTACGACAACAACTCGCGCTCCACCTATTGTCATTAATCACTCCACTTATTGTCATTAATCGATCTACCTACGGCCGTTAATATTTCTATCTATGGCCGTTAATATCTAAACTTAAATCGAAAGGGTCAGTAACGATTTTATAAAAGTTAAAATCGCTACTGACCCTTTATTGTTTAATAAGACTTCTATTCTATTATTAATCCTCTATTACTCTACATACTCTAACGCTACACACTCTACATATTCTACTAATCCACATCTTCAC
This sequence comes from Veillonella sp. CAG:933, assembly GCF_000431435.1. Classification (NCBI taxonomy): domain Bacteria; kingdom Bacillati; phylum Bacillota; class Negativicutes; order Veillonellales; family Veillonellaceae; genus Veillonella; species Veillonella sp. CAG:933. Next base: position 1,894 of record NZ_HF986200.1, on the reverse strand, counting down.
TGAGACTACGCTGCCCCAAGTTCGTTTTCAACATATCGCGGGTATATTTATATAACGGAGATGCTAAGCTATTGGTTTCATCATAGTGATTAGATTTTATGTTGAGAATGCCGCACACCAATTCATAGGCCAAGTCATTGGTGAAGTATTTATTTTTATTGTCCAATAAGGCTTGATACGTTTCAGGATATTTTTCAATATAATTATCTGAAAAATACGTAAACATCGGAATGCGCACGGTCCCAAAACCGCCGAAGTCCGGTGAACGTCTTTTATCCGGAATCGTGGCATGATCGGAAAAATACAGCATAGCCTGCATATTGAGCTTTTCCTTACCGTATTCCCAAATCTTTTGCAAAATATAGTCCGTATAGGCAATCGAATCAATATAATTATTAATCAAATCATATTTACCCGGTTCGCTAAATTTGGCAAAGCTTTGCGGATAGCGATTAATAAAATTGAAGTGATTTCCCTTTAAATGAACTACTACAAAGTTATTTTTAGTAGGATCAATTTCATCAAGATACTCTAAGAGCATTTCATCATACTGAACCTCATTGAGATTCTGTTTTGTCCATTTGGCAGTCCCCGATGTATTAGCCACCAAGGTTACTGGTGTATCAGCACAGCCCAAGTGCCCCTGATTGCTGTACCAATGCGTCGTATAGCCTGCTTTATGAGCAATATCAATAATGGAACACGAAGTGTAAAACTGTTTATCATTGTATTGATTAAACTCAGTTAAAGCGCGCTCCAAAGAAGATACGGTATGAGGAATACTGGAATAGCTGTTAGGGTACAAAATAAAGTGGGAATCCTGTTTTTTAGCCGACAGCCAAGGCGTTGTTTCATGCTCGTAATCCGTAAATGCCGACATATAATCACGCGATGCGGATTCACCGATGACTAAAATAATAGTGGATGGTTCCTTAAATTCAGGCACCGATGGAGTTACTTCCAAATCCTTAATGCGCTCTTTCATATTCGTCTGATACAACATCGTGGTTTCAAAGTATTCTTTAATATCAAAATATAATTCCACAATACCCGTACGAATGAAAACACCCTTGCGTTTTTTCCACAAATAAATGCCAAGAACTAGGCTAAGGCCGGCCAAAAAGATAATTTGCCATAAGGCCAGCATCACACTCGTATACTCCAAATTAGCCCAAATAAATAAGGCGTAGAGCCCTGCTACTAAGGCAAAGGTTATAATGTTAAACCCAACGGAAAACGACTTAAAATACTCAATAATCTCATTATAATGAGTTTCCTGTATCATCATCATCCCATCTTCGGTCACACAGGTCCGATACAGGTAGTAATAGACCCATTGAGCAAACGGAATCATAAAAATTAGAAACTCAACCGTTGCCAACACCGGCATGAATACATTCGGTAACAAGTTTAAAGATATTACCAATAACTTCAAACTCATCATCCAGCCGATAATGTACATGCCAAACACGGGATCAAAGTGAAAACCGAAGTCTGTTGAACTCTTACGGTATGTAATGAAATATAATAACGGATACGTCGTAATCCAGAGGAATCCCGTAAGTAAACTGGTGCTCAAATAAGGGGCTGTCAGTGGTACTTGCCCCATCATAATAGGAAGTACGGCTACAATCGCACAGGGTAAAAAACGACGCAATTGTAAAAATGTGGCCTTTTTTCCCAATCCATGAGACACACTTAAATAATAAAAATAAGAAAAGAAGTATAAGCCAGGGGCTAAATATACTGAGTTTATATCCAACGTCCCTCTCCCCTTTCTATATTGTGTTGCTATCTATTAAATATTTTTTGACTGTAATTATCAATATTTATTAACGCTTGATAACCTTGTATATTTTCTTTGCTAATTGCAATATCAAATGCGACAAAATTT